>JAYSKH010000151.1:0-2090 GCA_043726505.1 Undibacterium sp.
GTCGCCAGCCGGTAGTGGAAACTGGTCTGCAAGCGTGACCCTGACCTATGCACAGGTTGCCACGTTGATGGCCGGCGGCCTGTATGTCAATGTGCATAGTGCGGCCAAACCCGGCGGTGAAATTCGCGGGCAGATCGTAAAATAATAAAGTAGAAGTAGGGTGCGTTAGCGAAGCATAACGCACCGTCGCACCGTTTTTTTTTGCGTGTGGAGATGCCGCCCGATGTACGTATGCGGCGGTTTTTGTAGGGTGGGCTGGCGTTTTATCAGCCCAACGCTCTTAACTACCAACGGCACATTTTTATTCAACGGCCAGTGATTAATCGAAGAAAGTTGGGCAGATAAAGCGTTGCCCAACCTACCGTACTGTCTTGCACGTCAAGCCGGTTGAAGCACTTCTTCAATTGCCGGCAAACTGATTTTGTAGGTTGGGCTGGCGCTTCATCAGCCCAACATCTCCGAAAATCGACGGCGCTATTTCTGTCCAACAGCCCGTGGTCATTTGGAGAGCGTTGGGCAGATGAAGCGTTTGCCCAACCTACCGTACTGCGTAGTCTAGGGGTGTTCCAGCCTTGCCCATTACATCGACAGCCGTGCCGGTTTGGCCCTATTCGCAGTCGCTAGCCTGGTCGGCGCCCGGTTTGCCGCATGCTTGTGGGCGCCGTCCAGCTTGAAGATGCTGACTACCTCCACCAGATTGGAAGCCTGATCCTGCAACGACTGCGATGCGGCGGCGGCTTCTTCCACCAGCGCGGCGTTCTGCTGCGTGACTTCATCCATCTGCGTAATGGCCAGGTTGATCTGTTCTATGCCCGTGCTCTGCTCATTGCTGGCAGAGGATATCTCAATGAGCACGTCGGTAACGCGCTGCACGCTCGCGACGACTTCATCCATGGTCTTGACGGCGTGCTGCACCAGCTTGCTGCCGGTTTCCACTTTCTCTACCGAATCACCAATCAGCGTCTTGATCTCCTTGGCTGCCGATGCAGAGCGTTGCGCCAGGTTGCGCACTTCGCTGGCGACCACGGCAAAGCCGCGGCCCTGCTCGCCGGCGCGGGCCGCTTCTACTGCCGCGTTCAGCGCCAGGATATTGGTCTGGAAGGCAATGCCGTCAATGACGCCGATGATGTCCACAATCTTTTTGGATGAATCGTTGATGGAGCTCATCGTCTGGTTCACTTGGCCGACGACATCGCCGCCGGTAATGGCGACTTCAGACGCACTGGCCGCCAGCTGGTTGGCCTGGCGCGCATTGTCTGCATTCTGCCTGACGGTGGAGGTCAGTTCTTCCATCGCGGAAGCGGTTTCTTCCAGCGAGCTGGCCTGTTCTTCGGTGCGCGATGACAGATCCAGGTTGCCGACGGCAATTTGCGAAGAGGCCGTGGCAATGGTATCCGTGCCGGCCCGCACCTGGCTGACGATGCGTTGCAGATTATCGTTCATGCTCTTCAGCGCGCCCAGCAGGCGGCCGGTTTCGTCGGTGCTGGTGACGTGAATCTGGCGCGTCAGGTCGCCGCCGGCCACTGATTCGGCCACGTCCACGGCATTGTTGATAGGGCGGGTAATGGAGCGCGTGATGAAAACGCCGATTGCCACCGCCAGCAATACCGCAATGGCTGACAGCGACAGCATCAGAATATCTGCGTTGCGGGCCTGCGTCATTGCATGTTCGCTGTCCTTGCGCATCATGTCGGCCTGATAGGCGACCATTTTATCTACCTGCGCAAAATACTCTGACTGCACCGGCGCCAGGTCTTTCAGCATGAAGGCAGAGGCTTCTTCCTTGTTGCCTTCATTTAGCAGTTTGATGGTGTTGTTTCTGGCGGCGCTGTATTTTTCCCGCGCATCCATCTGCGTTTTCAGCAGGGCCTTGCTGGCTTCGGTTGTCAGCGAATTTTTCAGCTGATCATATGCTGCCGTGTTGGCCTTGGAGGATTCGGCGACCAGTTGCAGCATCTGCTGTTTAATCTGGTCGTTGGGCGCCAGCAATGCACCACTCAGGTTGCGCGCGCCCGCGTTGAAATTGCTCTTGATGTCGTTGCTGAGCGCGACCTTGGCATAACGGTCATGAACGATCTGCTTCGTCGTTT
>JAYSKH010000152.1:0-8244 GCA_043726505.1 Undibacterium sp.
CTCCGGCGCGTGGGCGATTTCACCGCCGGCCGCCAGAAGGCGCCGCGTGATGACGTGCGGTTCGTCCTGGCCGCGCTTTTTCAGCCTGTCTTCCAGCGCCGGAATTGAAGGCGGCAAGATGAAAATACCCACCGCATGCGGAAACTGCTTCTTCACCTGCTGCGCGCCTTGCCAGTCTATCTCCAGCAGGATATCGGTGCCGGCTTTCATCTGCTGCTCGATGATGATGCGTGAAGTGCCGTAATAATTGCCATGCACTTCGGCCGATTCCAGAAACTCGCCCTGCAACTTACGCGCCAAAAAGTCCTCCACGGTCGTGAAATGATATTCGCGGCCGTTTTCTTCACCCGGCCTTGGTGGGCGCGTGGTGAATGAAATGGACAGGCGTATCGCCGGTTCCTGCGCCAGCAGCGCGTTGACCAATGTCGACTTACCCGCACCGGAGGGTGCTGCAACCATGAACAGGCTGCCGGCGGTAGGAGATGAAATCAGCATATATCCTCTAAGGTGGGGTTGGTCGGACGTTGCACTTGCATGCTGCTGTGCCGGCTCATCAGCCCTTATTGGGTATTTGTATCCGGCAATATAAAATGCAAGGGCGCGAGTATAAGGAAATGCGCCGATTTATTCAAGATTTTGTACTTGCTCCCGCATCTGCTCTATTAGCAGCTTCAGTTCCATCGCCGCATCGGCCAGTTCCTTGGCAGCGGCCTTGGAACCCAGCGTATTGGCTTCGCGGTTCAGTTCTTGCATCATGAAATCCAGGCGTTTGCCCACCATGCCGCCTTTTTTCAGGATGTGGCGGGTTTCAGTCAGGTGGGCAGACAGGCGGGCAAGTTCTTCGGCCACGTCGATACGGATGCCGTACATTGTCACTTCCTGACGGATGCGGTCCAGCGCCTCTTCGCGCGTGATGGTCTGCGCCGCGTTATTGTTCGGGTTGCCGTTTTGCAGCGCCAGGCCCAGTGCTTCTTCCAGGCGCGACGTGGCTTTTTGCTGGAACTGCTGCACCACCTGCGGCACCAGCGGTGTAATGCGTACAACGATCTCTTCCATGGCCACGATACGGCTGATCAGCGTCTGTTCCAGCGCGGCGCCTTCGCGCTCGCGGCTGACGACAAAGGCATCCAGCGTGCTGCTGATGGTTGATATGATGCTTGATTGCAACATTTCTTCATTTATTTCGGCTTCCTCGACCACACCGGGCCAGCGCAGCAGTTCATTGACCGATAATGGTGTTGCCGTCAGGAATTGCTTAGTCACATGGTCTTGCAGGTCGGCGATCTGCGCCAGTACCTCTGTATTCAGTGATTTCGTGGCGCCGCTGTTGTTCTTTTTGCCAAAACTGAAGCGGCATTCGACCTTGCCCCGGGTCAGCTTGCGCGAAATAGCCTCGCGGAACAGTGGCTCTATCGACCTGAAATCGTCATTGATGCGGAATTGCAGGTCCAGAAAGCGGGAGTTGACGCTTTTGATCTCGATCGTGATCGTGCCCGCATCGGTTTCCTGGGTCGTGGCGGCATAGCCGGTCATGCTGTTAATGGTCAATTGGATTCCTTGTTGGGTCTGTGTGCAATTTATAAGCCCGAGGGTACTGAGGGTACAGAAGGTACTGAGAGTACGATAAGCTTGAAATCAGGCGCAAGTAGTTTTAGCAATAAAGCAAACTGACGTAGAATCGCGCGCCGGGATGCTAAGGTGCAAGAGATATCCTTTACAAACGCCTCAATAATCAACACAATCCACTGTAAACGTGGATATAGGACGATATGGCTGCACAAAATAACGCTCCCTTGCCGGATGGCCTGGAAATCGCTGGATACCGCATTGTAAAGAAAATTGCATCCGGCGGGTTCAGTATTGTCTATCTTGCCTCGGATGAAGACGGCAATGCCGTCGCCATCAAAGAATATCTTCCCAGCTCGCTGGCCTTGCGCCAGCAGGGCGAACTGGTGCCGGCGATTTCTCCCGAGAACCTGCCGGTTTACCGCATCGGCCTGAAATGCTTTTTTGAAGAAGGCAGGGCGCTGGCCAGGATCTCGCATCCCAACGTTGTCAGCGTTATCAACTTCTTCCGCGCCAATGAAACGGTGTACATGGTAATGGCCTACGAGTCCGGCCGTTCGCTGCAGGAGCACATCCTGCGCCGCCGCGACAAGGGAGAGAAACCGCTGGTGTCCGAGCGCTTTATCCGCCGCATGTTCAACCAGGTGATGAACGGCCTGCGCGAAGTGCACACCAACAAGCTGCTGCACTTGGACTTGAAGCCCGCCAATATCTACCTGCGCCTGGACGGCACGCCCATCCTGCTGGATTTTGGCGCGGCCCGCCAGACGCTGAAGACGGACCTGCCCAAGCTGTACCCCATGTATACTCCCGGTTTTGCTGCACCCGAGTTGTATGTGAAGAACGGTAACCTGGGGCCGTGGACCGACATCTACAGCATAGGCGCCTCCATCTTTGCCTGCATGGTCGGCGCGCCGCCGCAGCCATCGGACCAGCGCAAGAACGGTGACAAGATGGATGTGCATTACCGCAAGCTGGAAGGCCTGTATTCTGAAGAACTGATCGAAGTCGTGCGCTGGTGCCTGAAGATAGATCCGCTGGAGCGTCCGCAAAGCGTGTTCGCGCTGCAAAAGGCGCTGGTGACCGCGCAGCCGCAGCCGAAGAAGGAACTGAGTCTGATGGAGAAAGCAACGCAAAAGATCAATGCGCTGTTTACCCGCAAGAAGGACCTGAAGGACAGCACGACCATACAAGAACATACGCTCAACTAGGCCGCTGCCGCTGCTGCTGCCAGTTGGGTTTTTCCGGAACTACTATTTTCAATGCGTTTCTCTGTCTATCAAGAAAGCCACATCGGCGGCCGCAAGGTCAATCAGGACCGAATGGGCTACAGCTTTACCCGTGATGCCATCCTGCTGTTGCTGGCCGACGGCATGGGCGGCCACATCATGGGTGAAATGGCGGCTGCGATCGCGATGCAGACCATAGGCAGCCTGTTCCAGCAGCAGGCGCAGCCGATGATAGGCCGTCCGGAACGCTTCATGGAAGACAGCTTCCTGTCCGCGCATCAGGAAATACACCGCTACCGGCAAATGAACGGCCTGCCGGAAACGCCGCGCACCACCATCGTCGCCTGCCTGATCCAGAACGGCCACGCGTATTGGGCGCATTGCGGCGATTCGCGCCTGTACTGGATACGCAACGGCCAGATCCTGCTGCGCACCAAGGACCACTCGCGCATAGAAACGCTGATCGCACAGGGCAAGGTAGATGCGTCCGAGCGCCACACGCATCCGGACCGCAACAAACTCTTCAACTGCCTGGGCGCGCCAAATGCCCCCATCGTGGAACTGTCGCGCCGCGCCACATTGCAGCCGGGCGACGTCATCATGCTGTGCTCTGACGGCCTATGGGCCGTGCTGCCCGACCATATGCTGGCGCAGCGCCTGCACGACCACACCATCGTGCGTGCCGTGCCGGAGCTGATACGCTCGGCGGCAGACATTGCCGGCAAGCAAAGCGACAATGTCACCGCGCTGGCGCTGATGTGGGAAGGCGACGACAATATTGATGATTCGTCCGTCATCTCCACCAACACGCTGCCGATAGGCTCGGTCACCACCACAATACAGGCGCCAATGGCAGAGGGCGAAACAGCGGCTGCAGCCGCTGAAGCCGATATCTTCGACGACGCAGAAATAGAAAAAGCCATTGCGGAAATCCGCAGCGCTATCCATAAGTCATCCCGTATTACCACCACCAAGAGTTAGGCCCCATCATGTCTCACACCAATCGCCCCAGCGGGCGCGCCACGGATGCGCTGCGTCCGGTCGTCATCAGCCGCCACTTCAACAAACACGCGGAAGGCTCGGTGCTGATAGAATTCGGCGACACGCAGGTGATCTGCACCGCCAGCATAGAAGAAAAGGTGCCTGGCTTCCTGAAGGGCAAGGGGCAGGGCTGGATGACGGCGGAATACGGCATGCTGCCGCGCTCCACGCATACCCGCATGGACAGGGAAGCGGCCAGGGGCAAGCAGTCTGGCCGCACGCAGGAAATCCAGCGGCTGATCGGCCGCTCGCTGCGCGCCGCGTTTGATCTGGAAGCCTTTGGCGAACGCACGCTGCATATCGATTGCGACGTGATCCAGGCAGACGGCGGCACCCGTACTGCGTCGATCTCCGGCGCGATGGTGGCAGCATACGATGCGTTTGCGCAACTGGTGGCGAAGGGCGTGATCCCCGCCGTGCCGGTGCGGCATTTTGTGGCGGCGATTTCGGTCGGCGTCTATCAGGGCGAGCCGGTGCTGGATCTGGATTACCCGGAAGACTCCGCCTGCGATACTGACATGAACGTCGTCATGACGGAAGACGGCCATTTTGTGGAAGTGCAAGGCACTGCAGAAGGCGCCGCCTTCGACCGCGCAACGATGAACCGCCTGCTGGATCTGGCGCAGGAAGGCATCACCGACATTATCGCGTTGCAGAAACAGGTGCTGGGCCTGTAGTAGAGCCTGTAGTCAAAATAGCGGTAGCCTGCCAGTTTGCTTGCAGGCTACAGCGAAGTAAATTGAGATCAAGAAGCAGAAACATCATGACCCAAAAAATAGTCCTCGCCTCCGGCAACCAGGGCAAGTTGAAAGAGTTTTTCCAGATACTGGCCCCGCTGGGCCTGGAAGTGCATTCGCAGGCTGAATTCAATGTGCCAGAGTGCCCGGAGCCGCACATCACCTTTGTTGAGAACGCGCTGGAAAAAGCGCGCCATGCATCACGCCTGACCGGCCTGCCGGCGCTGGCGGATGACTCTGGCGTTTGCGTCAACGCGCTCCAAGGCGCACCGGGTGTATATTCCGCCCGCTTTGCCGGTGAACCAAAATCAGATGCCCGCAACAACCAGCACATGATCGCCAGCTTGGCGGCGCATACTGACCGTTCGGCGTATTATTACTGCGTGCTGGTGTATGTGCGTTCCGCCAGCGACCCGCAGCCGGTGATTGCAGACGGCGTGTGGCGCGGCGAGATGATAGAAACGCCGCGCGGCGAAGGCGGCTTCGGCTACGATCCGTATTTCTGGATACCGTCGCTGGGTAAGACAGCGGCAGAATTGACGCCGGAACAAAAGAACCAGATGTCGCACCGCGGCCAGGCCCTGCGTGCGTTAGTAGAAAAGTTGAAATGATACCCATCAAACCGGTCGCCGATTTTGCGGCCAGCAGCAAATCCATCGACAGTATTGCGCAGGACGTCACGACGAATTACCTCGGCCCCGGCAGCCTGAACCTGACTGCGCTGCCGCCGCTGTCGCTGTACATCCATTTCCCGTGGTGCGTTAAAAAATGTCCGTATTGCGATTTCAATTCGCATGAAGTCAAAAGCAGTTTTGACGAAGACGCCTATCTGGCCGCCGTGCGCGCCGATCTGGAGCATGCGCTGCCGCTGGTATGGGGCCGCAAGATCTACACGATTTTTATCGGTGGCGGCACGCCCAGCCTGATGTCGGCTGCCGGCCTGGACCGCCTGCTGTCGGACGTGCGCACCTTGCTGCCGATTGATCTGGATGCAGAAATCACGATGGAAGCCAACCCCGGCACCTTCGAGACCGACAAGTTCCGCTCCTACCGAGACAGCGGCATCAACCGCTTATCGATAGGCATACAAAGCTTTAACTCCGCGCACCTGAGTGCGCTGGGCCGCATCCATAACGGCGATGAGGCCTTGAGAGCGATAGACATCGCGCAAAAGTATTTCGACAACTTCAACCTGGATCTGATGTTTGCCCTGCCCGGACAAACGCTGGAAGAGGCACAAAAGGATGTGCAAATCGCGATCTCGCTGGCGCCGCCGCATCTGTCGTTGTACCACCTGACGCTGGAGCCGAATACCTATTTCGCCAAATACCCGCCGGTGATTCCGGATGACGATCTTAGCGCAGAGATGCAGGACCTGATCCAGGCCCATATGTCTGCCGCCGGTTATGTCAATTACGAAGTATCGGCCTATGCCAAGCCGGGCCGCGAATCGCGGCACAACCTCAATTACTGGAATTTTGGCGATTACCTCGGCATAGGCGCGGGCGCACATTCCAAACTGTCGTTCCCACACCGTGTGATCCGGCAGGCGCGCTACAAGCAGCCCAAGGCGTTTATCGATACGGCTATGCTCGGCAACCCGGTGCAGGAGTCGGTGGAAATCAGCCGCCAGGAAATGGGTTTTGAATTCATGCTCAATGCGCTGCGCCTGAACGGCGGGTTTGCCGCCAACCTGTTCCACGAGCGCACCGGCTTGCTGCTCAACAACATAGAAAAAGAACTGACACTGGCCGAACAGAAGGGTTTGCTCTACCGCGACTATCAGCGCATCCAGCCTACAGAGCTGGGCCGCCGCTTTCTTAATGATTTACAGCAACTTTTCTTAAAAGCTGACTAGATGCTATTAAGTGTCGCTATTTTCCCTAACAGTAAAATTTTGTTGAGCAATTCACGCGGGATTCGTTAATATAGTTCAAGTATTTCCTGAATTCATGTTGCAATTGAATAATTTTCAACATAACATCCTCGGGCGAAATCCAACTTACGCATCATATTAAAAAATGGATATCCTAGAACTAAGCCGCTCAACGGCACCTGTTACTGCATTATTGCCCATAGTCAATATCAAGCAGCAACTGGTTGCCTTATGCCCCAATCTCAGCGTGACGTCCACCGAGGAAATGCTGCAACTACTGCAGCAGTTTAAGGGAGTCGATTTTTTCGACAAACTCTCCGACGTTTCCCTGCTGCTGTCCATTGCGGACCCGATGATACTGCCGCCTGATCTGGATGGCCGCGTGTCTGCATCCCGCATCATGTTTTGTATTTCCGAACAAAGCTGCGCCAATCCTGAAGTGCAAGCCAAGCTTAAACACTTGTTGAGCCTGGGCTACCGCATTCTGGTGGGCGATCTGGCTTCCAAAACCGAGCTTAGCTGGAACGGTTCCAAAACCGTCGCGATAGATTGCAGCACCGGCGTGCCTTTCTATGTGAAACCTTTGTTGAGCGGCCTCAATGGCGGTTTGCACTGGGCCAAGCAGATAAGCAGCCCTGAGCTGCTGCAGGATGCCATTGGTGCAGGTTTCAAGATATTCTCCGGCGACTATGCGTTTGCGCCGCCACCCAAAGTCAGCAATGCAGACGCCGGCGCCCGCGCCAGGCTGCTGAAACTGCTAGGCCTGGTGTCGCGCGATGCTGAGTCGCGCGAGCTGGAAGAACTGTTCAAGCAAGATGCCAAACTGTCGTTCAGCCTGTTCAAGCTGGTTAGCTCTGCGGCGTTTGCGCAAACCGTCAAGGTGTCCAGCTTTGGGCAGGCCATCAACTTGCTGGGCCGCCGCCAGTTGCAGCGCTGGCTGCAGTTGCTGCTGTATGCGCGCCAGGGCGAGCAGGGCGCAGGGCTTAGCCCGCTGATGCCGCGCGCGGCCTTCCGCGCCAGCCTGATGGAATCCATCTGCCAGAAAAACGGTTGCAGCAAGGATGAGCAGGACGCCGCCTTCATGGTCGGCATGTTCTCGCTGCTGCATGTGCTGTTCGGCTTGCCGCTGCAAGAAGTGCTGCAGCCGCTGAATTTGATGGACGATGTGCTAAGCGCCTTGCTGGAAAGGCGCGGCCAGCTGGGCGCGATTCTCAGCCTGGTGGAAGCATCCGACACCGCCACGCCCAACGGCAGCATGCAGGAGCGCCTGCATGATACCGGGCTGGACATAGAAGATTATTATCGCTGCGTGACCTCGGCCTACGAGTGGGTCAATCAGGTTTGCCAGGATATGTAACATGACATACCGTTCAGGAGTATACGACCTTAGTCTGGGTGCGGAGCTTGGCGAGGCGATCTTGTGCCTGCAGGGCGACGCGCTGGATGCCGCCTTGAGCAGCATTGCCAGGAATGCCTTGAAAAGCCCCGAAGGCGGCTATTTCCGTCATTCCGACGAAGCGCCGGGTCATGGCGACGACAAGCAACTGATACGTTCGGTGCTGCCCAATACCTGTTTTGTGCTGTCTGGCAAAAAGGGCGGCTATACCGAGCAGGACCGCGCAAGGCTGGCGGTGCTGGCCGATCTTACGGTAAGATTATTTGCCACCAAGGCAGAGCTGGGCAAGCGCCTGAATGAATCGGCGCAAACGCAGCTGCAACAGCAAACACAGATACTGGAACAGATGCAGGATTCAGTCATCACCATGGACCTGGCTGGCTTCATCGTCAGCTGGAA
>JAYSKH010000153.1:0-30941 GCA_043726505.1 Undibacterium sp.
TGATCACGGCGCTGTTTTTCATGCCGGTATTCCCCAGCTTCATCCTGATCGACTGGTTTGACAACGTGGACCGTTTCCCGTGGATGCAGGGGAACAATATTTCATTCCAGTTGTTCAAATACTTTGTACTCGCCTTCCCTGCAACGGCCATATTGATCGTCTGTACGGCGCTGCTGTGCGCAGGCATACGCTGGAGCATATTGCCCAAGCTGAAAGCGGGCAGCTATAAGGTACACAGCAATACCTACTGCGGCAAGTGGCTGGTCAACCAGATCCAGGAGTCCAGCCTGAACGTGCTGCACGGCGTGTATGCAACTGTCTATGCGCCCTTCTGGTACCGGCTGCTGGGCGCCAAGGTTGGCCGTGGCGCCGAGATATCGACGGCGCTGGGCGTGGTACCCGACATGCTGACTCTGGGCGAGGATACTTTTATCGCCGATGCAGTGCTGCTTGGCGATGAGCAGATAGACGGCGGCTGGATGACGATGCAGCCCACCATTATTTCGCGGCGCAGCTTCATCGGTAACGGCGCTTACATCCCCGATGGCACTGTCGTGCCTGAGAACGTGCTGATAGGCGTGCACTCCAGTGCGCCGGATAATGAGCAGATGCGCGAAGGCGACACCTGGCTGGGTTCACCGCCCATCCATCTGCCCGCGCGCGAAGAAGTGACCGGCTTCCCTGACCATCTGACCTTTTCACCCTCGCCGTTCCGGCGGCTGGGACGTGGCCTGATCGAAGCTTTCCGTATCGTTGCGCCGCACGCGATGGTGATCACCGTGGGCTATACCATTGTGCTGAACCTGATGCCGCTGGCTGGCGAAGACCGCTGGGGTGAAGTCATTTATTACCTGGTGGTGGCAGGCCTGCTCTACGGCGTGGGCAGTTTTGGTTTCGTCATGGCGTTTAAATGGCTGTTCATCGGCCGCTACAGAAAAAGCAGTGTACCGATGTGGACACGCTTTGTCTGGCTGTCGGAAGGTATTACCAATCTGTACGAAGGGATTGCGGTACCGAACTTCATGCGTTACCTGCGCGGCACGCCATGGTTGCCCCTCGCTTTTAATTTACTGGGTGCCAGGATAGGACGCGGTGTGTATATGGATACCACCGACATCACTGAATTCGACTGCGTCAGTATCGGCGCCTATAGCGAAATCAATGCGCTGGCCTGTCCACAGACGCACCTGTTTGAAGACCGCGTGATGAAGATCGACCATGTCAGCATAGGCCGGCAAGTGTATATGGGGCCGCGCAGTTCCGTATTGTATAGCGCGGTGGTGGCGGACAATGCAAGGCTCGGTCCGCTGACGCTGGTGATGAAAGGCGAATACATTCCGGCAGGTTCCAGCTGGAGGGGTTGCCCCGCCGCTGCTACGCGCTAAGGCCACGCGTACGCCATGGGCACCGTTATTCCGCCTGTCCGTCCGTGGCCTGCGGCGCAGCAGGCTGCTCTTGACGATCTGGTAAAACATGGGCTGGCTGTTATAAGCATCACGCCTGATGTTTCTGCTGCACGCGAACAGGTGCGGTTGCAGATACGTGCCGCACTGCTGGACACGCTAGCCGCCGCCGGCCATTGTCCTCCCTCCCAAGTACAGCTATTTTCTGAAGCGGCACAAGCTTTGCGCGTTGTGGTTCCCGGCAGGAAGTTTGGCGTGTCGATCACCCATGAAGCCGGTTTGTCGCTGGCGGCGATTATTGACGGCGGAGCCGTTGGTGTGGATCTGGTGCATGTGGACGAGCTGCTGGACTGGAAGCCGGTTGCACAACTTTATCTCGGCGATGAAGCAACCGCCGCCATCAGCCGGCATCCGGCCGCCGAGCAGGCCCGCTGCTTTGCGCTGAAATGGACGGAACACGAAGCACGCCTGAAGTGCTGCGGCCTTGGCATCAGCGAATGGAGCGTTGAGCTTGCCGGCAAACTCGCGGGATGCAGCGTAAGTACACTAGACGTGCCCGCAGTCTATGCCGGGTCGATTGCAGTGCTGATGCCCCCTATCAGCAGGTGATTGATAAAAGGAAGATAATGGCAGCTGTTTCAATGCCTTCTTTAAGGAGGGAATAATGAAAGCTTATTTCAAGACAGCGGCATCGGTGTTGTCCATTGTTGCGCTGGCAGCATGCCTCTCTTCATGCTCGAGCCTGAACTGGGGTGTGGGAAGCATACATCCGGGAGAGACCGAAGCCGAAGTGCGCGCAGAACTTGGCCAGCCTACCGATGTATATCAGGACGGCGACCAGCATCTGCTGGAATACATGCGCGGCCGCATGTCGCAGGCGACGCATATGGCCCGCATCGGCGCAGACGGCAAGCTGGTTTCTTACGAACAGGTGCTGACGCTGCAGAAATTTGCAGAGATTAAAGTGGGCGTGGCCGACAAAAATGCCGTATTGCGCCTTGTCGGCAAGCCGCATGAAACAGACTATTACGAACGCGTGCAGCTGGAAGCCTGGTCCTACGGCTTCAAGGAAAGCGGTGTGTGGGACTCATTCATGACGGTGTATTTTGACAAAGCGGGCATCGTGCAGAAATTGGAAAATGGACCAGATCCTTTAAGAGATCCCGGTGGGCGTGGGCACAGAGGCCATCGCTGATAGTTCTGCGCTGTACTTTATTGAGTTCTGCTGAATGTATAACTTAATGTATAAGTAAGCAGATTGGCGACATTGTCGTGAGTATGCGCAAATGCGCCGATGTCTAAGGTGAAGTGCAGTTTTTCCAGCAAGGCCACGGAGCGAGTATTGTCGGCAGACGGAAATGCGGTAATCGTTTTGACTTGCACGTCATTAAAACCGTATTCAATGACTCTTAGCACCGCCTCGCGCATTAGGCCCCTGCACTGAAATTCGGGCAGCATCTCGTAGCCGATTTCCACCGTGTCGCTTGCAATGTCAAAATTCCAGTAGCAGATCGTGCCTATCAGGCCTGCTTTGCCCTGCAGTTCTATTACCCAATACAGCGATTCGCGGTTTTCAACGGAAGCGTTGACGCTGTTGATATGCCGGAGTGTATCTTCCTCACCTGTCGAGTTTGCCCTGCCTATATAGGCATTGACCGCAGGATCAGCGCGCAATTTGTGCATTCGGGCCGCATCTTCAGGGACGGGTTGCCTTAATAGAAGACGCGCGGTGTGCAATACAGGAAAAGCGGTAAAGTGCAGATTCATGATGCGGCCTTACGATAACAATAGCCTGCGAATGATTCCAGCTTACAGTTCTAGCGTGCCTTGGACAGGATGACCAGCCATTTGCGGAACAGCAGCACTTCCAGATGGCCTGCCTGTATGCCGGTGGAGCAGTCAATCAGCGGATTGACCTGGTAATAGCGTTGGCGGAAGTCACGGCAGACGAACAATTCGCGGCGGCCCAGGCGCATCAGGAACGAAGTCGGTGCGCATTGCAGGCTGAAACCTGAGTCGAAAGAACTGTTGAGCTGTGCCATGGTAAATCTCCCTGTGATGGAATTACACTAAAAGCGATGTGATACGAATAGGTTGAACTGGCGTTGCTGGAAGTTGATTTTCCGTGTCGTCAGTCCATGAATCGTACTTTATCATAAAACACTGTATATGCAATCAGTATTTTATATTTGTCGCATTTTGCGCCATCTACTTTGGCCGAGGTTGTTGATATTATTTTTCAAGCCTTTGTTTTTAAAAGGAAGTTTTATCGGCAATAAACGATCCCTGCTTCATTCGCTATCGTCTTTGCCTCTCCCTATCGGGTAAATCAAAGCTGCAATTGCCGCGACAACAGCCAGTGCCGCGGTAATGCAATCGAGGGTATCCATGCCGGCGTCCTTGCAAAAAAATCGTTGATACGATTTAGTGTATGCCGGTACCGACTGCTTTAAAAATAAGATAAACAGCTATGCTTATGATAAAAATTGCCGCTGCAATGCTGCTTTAAGGCTGTGTGTCTGACGATCATCCATTGTCAGGCAGCCTCACCCGGAAGCAGCTACCCCCGCCTTCCCTTGGCAGGCATTGCACGCTGCCGCCATGCCGGGTAGCGATCTGCCGCACCAGGCTCAGCCCTAGCCCCACGCCGCCATCGCTCTCGCGAGCACCGGGCAGCCGGTAAAAAGGATCAAAAATGTGTTCCCTTTCTGCTTCAGGAACGCCGGGACCGCGGTCGCAGACATCCAGTTGCAGCATGCCGTCCGGCATGGCTTTTAGCAGTACATCTATTCCGCCATTGCTACCGTAGCGGCGAGCGTTTTCCAGCAGGTTGCGCAGCATGCGCCGGATCAGTCTGGCGTCGGCATCAATGGTCGCCAGTGCGGTATCCAGATGGGCATTAACCCTGGCGCATTCCTCGGCCAGCATTGCCGTCAGGTCTACCCGTTCACGCTTATCCTGATCGCCTTTTACCGCATCCAGCCGGCTGGTCAGCAGGATTTCATCAATCAACTGGTCAAGCTCGGCAATATTGCGGCCCAGTTCCTGTTGCATTTCATCCTTGGGCTGGCTTTGCATCAGCTCCACCGCCAGCTTGATACGCGCCAGCGGCGAGCGCAGCTCATGCGATGCATTGGCCAGCAAGGATTTTTGCGCATGCAGCAGCGCTTCAATGCGGGCGGCAGACTGGTTGAAGCTGACTGCGAGGCGCGCAACCTCGTCATTGCCTTCGACGGCAACGCGCGTCGATAGCTGGCCATTACCCCAGGCGTCGACGCTGTCTTGCAGCCTTTCCAGCCGGCGGGTCAGGCGGCGCACGATGGGATAGGAACCTATGGCCATGATCATCGCAATCAGCGCCAGCACGCCGATCAGGCTTAATGGCGGCCTGTGCGGCGGCTTGATGCGGCGCGCCAGCAGCCAGCGCTCATCGGGCAGCTTCAGCGCAAAAACGGTGGGGTAGCCCGGCAGCCAGCCGCTGCCGCTCTGTCCGGCCTGCCATGGCGGCAGCGGGCGTCCCACGGAAGCAATCTTGTTGCCTTCAGCCGAATACAGTGCCAGGTCGGCGCGCACCTTGGCGCGCCAGCGGTTCAGAGCGGCCTGCTGCATTTCTTGTGGGGCATTTGCCGGCGGCAGCACATCCGAAGCAATTTCACCGAAGGTTTCCAGCCCCGAAGCAAACTGTTCGGGGTCGGAGCGTACACGCGTGACGAGGCCGAACAGCAATGCGGTAATAGCCAAAGCGGCCAGCATGGCCAGGTAAATGCGTACGTATAGCCGCTGCGACCATGGTCTTTTCATAGGTCCTGCGCCTTGGCAAAGACGTAGCCTGCGCCGCGCACGGTAATAATGCGCTTGGGCTGTTTGGGATCATCTTCTATGACGGTGCGCAGGCGGCCTATATGCACGTCGATGGAACGGTCGAAGGCGTCCAGCGCTTCTCCTTTCAGCGCATCCATCAACTGTTCGCGCGACAGCACATGCCCTGCCCGTTCGGCCATGGCGGCCAGCAGGTTGAACTGGTAGGCGGTAAGAATGCGTTCCTGCCCATCCAGCTTCACGGTGCGGGCATCAAGATTCAGTTCCAGCCGCCCAAAGTGCAGCACGCGCGCAGCGGCGCTGGAGGCGATCGCCGTTACCTGCTGGCGGCGCAGCAAGGCACGCAGCCGCGCCAGTAGTTCGCGGGGCTCGAATGGCTTGGCCAGATAATCGTCAGCGCCCAGTTCCAGCCCCACGACTTTGTCCATCGGTTCGCCCCTGGCGGTCAGCATGATAATGGGCGTATTGGCCACCGCCCCTGCCTGCGCGCGAATTTGCTTGCACACATCCAGGCCGTCGGCGTCCGGCAGCATCAGGTCCAGCACAATCAGCGAAAAAGCAGCGCCGCTGGCATGTTCCTTCAGTTTATCCAGTCCTTCGCGGGCGGTCGCCGCATGCTGTACGGTGAAGCCATTTTGTCCGAGGTAAGTGGCGACCATGCCTGCAAGGCGCTGGTCGTCCTCTATCATTAATACGCGTTGAGTCATTCTGAGTAGGCTGAGTTGCGGGAGGGGTAACAAGTCCTAGTCTACAATAGACCGCCCTCCCGCAATACTAAATCAGCCCATCCTTTTCTTCATATGCTCGGCCAGCTTCAGGCGCTGGTCCGGCGTCAGCACTTCGGCGGCATCGGTCAAGGCTTGCGTGATACGCCGTGAAGCCTGGTCGGCCAGACGCATTTCATCGGCGCGTACCTTTTCCAGCGCTGCACGGTCTATTGTCGGCTGGGTCAGCAGCTTCATGGCCTGCTGGCGGTCGGCGCGATGCTGCTGGTGCAAAGGCGCCAGATCCTTGAAGGCCGCATTGGCGATGCTGGTTACCTTAGCCTTCTGTTCCGGCGTACCGTCTTTCAGAATGCGATTGACCATCGCATCGACATGCTTGGACATCGCTTCCGGTGTCATTTCATGATGATGGCCTCTACCATGCCAGTGGCCGCCCATGTCGTCTCCGGCAAAGCTGATGCCGGTAATGGAAAGCGCCGCCACCACGCTGACGACTGCCGCTGCTGCGATCCAGCGCCTGCCGGTGCGCGGCAATTGTGCTGTGCCTGATTGCTTGTCTGTATTGTGCCCATTCATACGATTCTCCTTGAAGAGTGCAGCGAAGAATTCGCTTGCATGGTGTCACTGTAGACGCCCGGGTTTTCTGCAGCATGTAGGCGAGGTAAAGTTTTGTAAAGCGACATGCAGCCAAGCAGGCAGCAAAGGATGGCATTGCAATAATTTCCAGTATGGCAAGTATGGAAATTAAGCGAATATAGGAATATACTGAATATACATACAGTATTATTTCGCCGACATGCAAACACACTCCACTCCTTCCGCAGAGGCTATACACCCGTCGCTCTGGCGCGCGTCACAGCTTGCGCGCAGTTCCACGGTGTGCGTGAGCAGCGGCCATGCGTCGCTGGACCGGGAGTTACCAGGTAGCGGCTGGCCTACCGGCGCGCTGATCGAGCTGCTGATACAGCAGAGCGGCGCGGCCGAACTCAGCCTGCTGCGGCCTGCACTGACCAGGCTGGCCGGGCGCCGCATTGCACTAGTGCAGCCGCCGCACCAGCCACAAAGCCTGGCCTTATCCGGCTTTGGACTTTTGCCGTCGCAGTTCCTGTGGGTGCGCAGCCAGAAGCCTGGCGATGCGCTGTGGGCCAGCGAGCAGATCTTGCGCACCGGCAGTTGCGGCGCATTGCTGTTATGGCAAAAGCATATCCGCAATGAATCGCTGCGCCGGCTGCATCTGGCAGCGCAGAGCAATGACACGCTGTTCTTTATGGTCAGGCCACTGGCGTACGCGCAGCAGCCCTCGCCGGCAGCGCTGCGGCTTAGCCTGCAGCCTGTGCACCAGGGGCTGCAAATCGACTTTACCAAACGGCGCGGGGCATCACGTGATGTGCCGCTGCTTCTTTCCCTGTCCCCCCTACTCCGTTTTTCCGATCATGCGCTTGTGGATAGCCTTATACCTGCCTTTACTCCAGCTGGAAGTGTTTCGCCCGCACTGGCTGGCTGATGCAGGTGCCGTCGTGCTGGACCAGAATCGCGTATCTGCGATGTCTGCCCTTGCGCGCAACGCAGGCGTACAGCTGGACATGCGCCGCGGCGGCGTGCAGATGCTGCTGCCGGATGCTGTCTTTCACTCGCGCGAGCCGGTGCGCGAACAGGAAGCCTTGCAACGGGTAGCGATGGCGCTGCTGCAGTATTCGCCGCAGGTAACCGGGGCAGAAGACGCCAGCATGCTGATCGATGTCGGCGCCAGCCTGCGGTTGTTCGGTGGCGTTCGCGCATTATGCCGTCGCATCCGCCAGACCCTGCATGCACTGGGATTTTCGGTCTGCATGGGCTGCGCCACCACGGCCAGAGGCGCATGGCTGCTGGCGCACGCTGCCGCACTGGGTAGACCGGGCCGTAGGCGCAGCCTGTCGATGAAAAGCCTGACACCCATGCTGGACCGCTTGCCGCTGGCCTTGCTGCCGGCGGCAACGCCATGGCTGGGCTGGCTGCATGGCGTGGCTTGCAGGCGGCTAGGTGAATTGCGTCGCCTGCCGCGCCCGGGTCTGCAACGTCGCTGCGGCAAGGAGCTGCTGCAGGCGATGGACTGCGCTTATGGTGAAGCGAATGAATTATTCAGCTGGATCGTGGCCCCACCTGGCTTTCGTGCCCGGGTGGAGTTGCCGGACCGCATGGAGCATGCGGAAGCCATGTTGCTGTTTGCCCGTAGCCTGCTAGTGCAGTTGACCGGCTGGCTGACGGCCAGGCAGCTGGCCGTCAGCAAAATCACTTTGCAACTGGAGCATGAGCGTGGGCGCCAGGCCATCCCGCACACCGCATTGCTGATTGCGCTGGCAGAACCGACATGGCGTGAAGAACATCTGCTGCGTCTGCTGAAAGAAAGGTTGGCGCACCTGGACTTGGCGGCACCCGTCATTGCCATCAGCCTGGAGGCGAGCCAGGTGGAAGCAATGCAGGCGCCTAGCGATTCGCTGTTCCCCGAACCGGGTGGTTCGCCGGAAGACCATCACCGGCTGGTGGAGCTGCTGGTGGCCAGGCTGGGTGCCGACAACGTGCTGCAGGCAGCGCCGCAGGCCGACCACAGGCCGGAAGTAGCGAATGCCTGGGTGCCCATACTGCAAAGGAACAAGCCGATGACCTTGCCGGACAAGCTGGTGCGTCCGGCCTGGCTATTTGCCAGGCCGGTGTCGCTGATCTTGCGCAACCATAGGCCCTATTACAACACTGAGCTGAGAGTGGTATCGCCGGCAGAAAGGATAGAAGCCGGCTGGTGGAACGGGCAACTCGTAACGCGCGACTATTACATTGCAGAAGGTGAAGACCATGTGCACTACTGGATCTACAAAGAGCGCATAGGCAAGGAAGATGCGCACACCGTGTGGTATGCGCAGGGGGTGTTCGGATGAGTACGACAGCCTCCTTGCCGCCAGCGACAGCTGGATTGCCCGATTATGCGGAATTATTCTGCCTGTCGAATTTCACCTTTCTACATGGCGCATCACATGCGGAAGAGTTGGTGGAGCGTGCAATGGAGCTGGGTTATTCTGCGCTGGCGGTGACAGATGAATGCTCGCTGGCCGGCGTGGTGCGCGCGCACATGGCGGTAAAAAAATGTATTGCAGAGAGAAAACGTTTGGAGGAGGACGAAGCGAAGCTGGATGGTGAGGCAGAGGCAGAGGTAAAAACAGAACCAGCATCTGCTAAGAAAGACAACGATGAGGATTGCTTCAAACTGCTGATAGGCAGTTATTTCAAGCTTACCAATCCCGACGCTGCCGCTGGCGACCCTGCATTGACGCTGATTGCGCTGGCACAGAACCGCGAAGGTTACGGCAACTTGTCTGAACTGATTACACTGGCACGCTCGCGTACTGTCAAAGGTAAATATTCGCTGATGCTGGACGACCTCGCGGCCCCTGCTACTGGCTATGAACATCTGCGCGGCCTGCCTAAATGTCTGCTGATCCTGGCGCCGGATTACGCAGTTCCGCTGGATACGCTTGTGGCTCAGGCGGCCTGGATCAAGAAGACATTCGGAGAGCGTGCGTGGATAGGTCTGACGCTGCTGTACCAGACTATGGACGGCCTGCATCGCGAACGCATCCAGGCGGTCGCCAGCCATTATCAGTTGCCCATCGTCGCAACTGGTCACGTATGCATGCACAAGCGTTCGCGCAAGCCTTTGCAGGATACGCTGACGGCAATCAGGCTGGGTAAGCCGGTGAGTGAATGCGGCTACGAACTGGCACCGAATGCGGAGCAGCATTTGCGCGCGCGCGTGCGGCTGGCCAATATCTATCCGGCGCAGGCCTTGGCAGAAACAATCAACATCGCCGGCGAATGCGATTTCTCCCTTAATGAACTGAAGTACGAATACCCAAATGAACTGATACCGCCGGGTTACACGCCAGCCAGATATTTACGGCAGGAGGTTGAAAAAGGAATGCTCTGGCGCTTCGGCGATGATCCGGGTGAAAAAATTATCAAGCGCATTGAAGAAGAATTAACGCTGATTAACGATCTTGCGTATGAAGCTTTTTTCCTGACGGTCTACGACCTCGTCAAATTTGCCCGCTCCAAGGACATACTCTGCCAGGGACGTGGCTCTGCCGCTAATTCCGTCGTGTGCTTTTGCCTTGGCGTTACCGAAGTGGACCCCAATAGCAGCACCTTGCTGTTTGCCCGTTTCCTGTCCAAGGAGCGCGGCGAACCGCCGGATATCGACGTCGATTTTGAACATCAGCGGCGCGATGAAGTGATTGCCTATATTTATGAAAAATACGGTCGCGACCGCGCAGCACTGGCCGCCGCCGTGCATACCTACCGGCCGCGCGGCGCCTTGCGGGAAGTAGGCAAGGCGCTGGGTGTGGATCTGGCGATTGTCGATGCTGTCGCTAAATCACAGCGCTGGTTCGACAGCAAGAACGATCTGCTGGAACGCTTTGCCGAAAGCGGGCTGGAAGCCGATTCCCCTGTTGCCCAACTATGGGCCAGCCTCGTCGTGCAACTGGTGCGCTTTCCGCGCCATCTGTCCCAGCATAGCGGCGGTTTCGTGATCTCGCGAGATAGATTATCGCGCCTCGTGCCGATAGAAAATGCCGCGATGGCAGACCGCTACGTCATTGAATGGGACAAGGACGACCTAGAGTCGCTCGGCTTGCTAAAGGTGGACGTGCTGGCGCTGGGTATGCTGTCGGCACTCCGACGTGCGCTGGACCTGATGGCAAAATTCCCCGGCAAGCCAACCAGGCTGGAAGACGTCCCGCGCGAAGATTCTGTCACCTACGACATGATCTGCAAGGCAGACACGATAGGCGTGTTCCAGATTGAATCCAGGGCGCAGATGAGCATGCTTCCGCGCCTGCGGCCCAGGGTATTTTACGATCTTGTGATTCAGGTCGCCATTGTTCGGCCGGGGCCGATACAGGGCGGCATGGTGCATCCTTACTTGCGCCGCCGGCAGGGACTGGAGCCGGTTGAATTGCATAAAAATCCCGCCATGGCGGAAGCGCTTGAGCGCACGCTGGGCATACCTATTTTCCAGGAGCAGGTGATGCAGATCGCCATGTATGCCGCCGATTTCACGCCCGGAGAGGCAGATGAATTGCGCCGCGCGATGGCCGCCTGGAAAAAGAAAGGCGGGCTGGAGCACTACAAAGAACGCATTGTGGATGCGATGGTGAAAAATAAGTATGAGAAATCGTTTGCTGAGGCTATTTTCGAGCAGATGAAAGGCTTCGGCGATTATGGTTTCCCAGAAAGCCATTCCGCCAGTTTTGCCAAGCTGGCTTATATCAGCAGCTGGATCAAATGCCATGAACCCGCGGTTTTCCTGTGCTCGCTGCTCAATTCACAGCCCATGGGGTTTTATTCGCCGTCGCAACTGGTCCAGGATGCGCGGCGGCATCATGTCAAGGTATTACCGGTAGATGTCATGTGCAGTGACTGGGATTCTTCGCTGGGGCCGGATGATACTGTCAATTCTTTTACTGGAACGACGCAGCCGGCAGTGCGCCTGGGCATGTCGCTGCTACGCGGCATGTCATCGGCATCGGCCAAGAACATTAAGGATGCCCGCGCAATACGGCCGTTCACCGACGTCACCGATCTGGCGCGCAGGGCGCAACTGAACCGGCAAGAGCTGGAAGCGCTGGCAGCCGGCAATGCCCTGGTTGCTCTGGCCGGCAACCGGCGCGAGGCCTTGTGGAGTGCCGTCGGCGCCGTGCCCGACAAGGATTTGTTGCGCCCTACGACAATCACTGAGCAGATGCCGCGCCTGAATGCACCTTCGGAAGCGCAGGAAATCGTCAGCGACTATCGGACCATGGGGCTGACACTGAATCGCCATCCTGTCGCGTTATTGCGCCCTACTCTGTTGGCAAAGCGCTTTTTGCCGGCGGAAATGTTGAATACCTTTCAGGACGGGCAGTTTGCACGCGGCTGCGGTATTGTCACGGTACGCCAGCGACCGGGCACAGCCAAGGGCGTGATTTTTATGACGATAGAAGATGAAACAGGGCCGGTCAACGTGATCATCTGGCCCTCTTTGCTGGAAAAACAGCGCCGGGAAGTGCTGAATGCGCCGCTGCTGGGGGTCTACGGTATCTGGCAATGCCAAAAGGAAGTGCGGCACCTGGTTGCCAAACGGCTGGTTGATATGTCGCACCTGCTGGGCGACCTGGCAACAAATAGCCGCGACTTTTGTTAGCGATAGCAGGCCAATCTATTTAAACCAGTTTGCGCCAAAGAAACCGGCGACCGCAGCGATGGATGTAGCAAAACTGCCCCACAGCATATCGACTATCGTCAATTGCCGCGACCAGCCCTTGATTGTCGCCAGGTTGCTCAGGTCATAGGTGCCGTAGGCGACCAGCCCTAACAAGGCTCCGAACACCAGCGCCTTCATCACATTGCCGGTTTTTAAAGCAGGCCTTATGCTGAAGACGACTATGCCAAAAATATAGATCAGATAAAACAAGGCGACGGCAGCCATGTCGGGCGTGCCCAGCAGCTCGCCCATTTCGGTTTTATAAAAATCCGTTGCAATATGTGCGAGCCACAGATAATCCAGGCAGCAGAATGCCAGGCCGCCAAACAGGTAGGCCATATGATATTTTTTCATTGAGCTTTCCAAGGCTGTCCGGTAACGGGAGGAGCGCATGCTGTTGCGATAGTATGAAATCGTTTTATTCATGCTGAAGGAATGTATATTGCGGCGCAAAAGGAGTAAGTGAATTACCGCACATAAGAACGCATGAAGATCAGTTATAACCTAGCCATACACAATTTGTTGTAGTGCCGTTTCTACAGTGCTGCGCAAGTGAAGTGCTGCGGCCTGCCGATACAGCATAGTGCAGCCGAAGACCAACTCTATTGGAGGTAACAATGTCTTACATCAATTTCAAGGCTGTCACGACACTGGAATCTACGCACGACATTTTCGTTAATGCGAAGAACATCAAGTATGTAGAGGTATCGCATAAAAGGCAGATAGGCAAAAGCCTGATCCATATGATAGGCACTGCCGACCTGATTGCCGTGGATACGCCCTTCCAGGAAATACCAGGCCTGCTGCCCAGCCTGACACGGGAAAACCTGCCCAATACCTCGGGCGAGCCAGATTATGAAGGCAGCATCGTCTATGTGAATCCGGTACACGCAAATTCAGTCGTGCCCTTGAAGGAAATGTTCGTCGTCCGCTTCACGGACGGCGAAGAGCTGACGCTACGCTCCCGGCCAGCCTTCCTGTCTTACCAGATTGCACCGAAAACGCTGACGCTGGAAGCGGCGCCGGCCGTGTAGATCTACGATTACAATACGGCCCGCGCGACAGACCTTGCAATCAGCCGACGTTTCCCTCTATCCATTCACCGAACTGGAAAGGCGGCTCGCTACCGGCTTCTGTGGATTTAGGGTCATCAATATGCCTGCGTATTTCAGCTTCACGCTTTAGCAAATTTTCCTTTTCTGCCACATCTGCGCTGCGCTGGTTTTTGCCGCTGTCGAATTGTGCACTCATAGAACCTCCTGTTGAACAAACGTTGAGCAAACGGATCAATACTGTGGTGCTCATTCGTTATGACTGCCAGGCCGATGTACAGTTCTTGCGGAAATTGAAAGTATCTGTAAAAGTTTTAAATAATGGCTTGATCGGATCGCTTGATCTAGAGTGTGCCGTCTTGCGGACTGCCTGGCAGCTTGCCCACGGTAGCAAGGCCGGACGCCGGTTCTTCGCTGGCCGTGCCTGATTTGCCCAGGCTGAATTTCAATTCTGCGGCATAGGCGACTCCGGGTTGCTTGCGGGCCTTGATTTGCGCCAGCTGCCTTTCTAGCGTATTGGCGGTTTGCCTGTTCCTATAGTCAGCCAGGCTGATGACATTGCTTGTTTTCATACTCGCTCCTGAATTCGATTGGGTCAGTATGGAGATGCCGTCAACAGATAATGCCCCGATTGGCACTGCAGTGCAATGCCGGGCTATTCTTCCATGCCCAGCCCTTTTTCGATAATCGCCTCAATATAAGACACGACGTACATCTTGAGCGCATCGCCACTGGCAGCATTGTCAGCCAGTCTACCCTCGGGCTGGCCCTTCAGTTCGCCATTGTGAAAAACCTGTGCCTTCCATGATGCGTGCGTGCCGGAAGTGAATTCGGCCGTATAACGAAAGGTCTCGCCGCTTACTTTTCGGGTGTATTCGTCTTCAAATTTCGTCAGATCGGACATAGGCAGTCTCCCAGGTGGATGGAAACATCCTAGCATGAACTTGAATATGCTTGCCGAGGGTGGATCGCTTGTGATCTTCTATTTTGAAACTGCAATTTTGCAGAATAGATTTTTCGCGAAACAAACGATAGTCTGAAAACAAAAAAGCCCCTGGTTAAGGGGCTCTAAGTTGGACGTAAGTCCTTGATTTTATTGGCGGAGAGGGTGGGATTTGAACCCACGATACGTTATTCACGTATGCCGGATTTCGAGTCCGGTGCATTCGGCCACTCTGCCACCTCTCCTGTTGCTAGCCTGCTTCGCTGGCTTAATTCTGCAATGCCCGGCGAAGCCAAAGAGTATAGCAAAAAAATATTTTCTTTCATAGCCCCGAGGTAATTTTCATTGCAAATAGTCGTCAGCGATAAATTGCCGATATCTTCAGAGTGACATACTGCTGTCACAAAGTCACATTACTATTCGGCAATATGCACGAATCCCGTCTGTAATTGCCCCCTTCGTATCCTGATCGCAAGGCTGGCGTGGGATTCTCATCGAATATGACGCTGCGAATATCGACGAATAACGAGTTTCGTTTTTGTCCGTGCGTTTTTTTAAAAGGTTTACATTGTATGGGCGCTGCTTTGCCGGGTTCTCCTGAAGACTTTACTTCATACGAAGCGGCCCTTCCTTTTTCCGCAGCTGTCGTGTCCGCATTGCTGCCTGAAGACAGCAAGAAAACGCTGGCCCAGTTGCATAAGATCATCGGCCACCGCCTGCTGACTGCGCGTTTCCAGCCCATCATCCAGATGCACACCGGCGAGATACTCGGTTACGAGGGCCTGATACGTGGCCCCTCCGACAGTCCGCTGCACTCCCCTGTCAATCTGTTTAAAGCGGCTTCCGAGCATAACCTGACGGTCACCGTCGAGCATCTGTGCCGCCGCATCGTACTGGAGCAGTTTGCAGCGCTGGAGCTGCCTGGCAAGCTATTCCTGAACGTCAGCCCGGAGAGCCTGTTGCAGCGGGACGTCAAGCATGGTGAGACGCTGGATTATATTCACGATATCGGCATCAACCCGGCGCGGGTCATCATAGAGCTGACGGAATACCAGCCTACGCATGACTATGCATTGCTGTGCGAAGCGGTCGTGCACTATCGCAGGATGGGTTTTGAAATTGCGATCGACGATCTTGGCGAAGGATTTTCCAGTCTGCGCCTGTGGTCGGAGCTGAAGCCTGAATACGTCAAGATAGACATGCATTTTATCCAGGGCATAGATAATGATCCGGTCAAGATGCAGTTTGTGCGCTCCATCCAGGGCATTGCAGAAAAATCAGGCACCAAGGTAGTGGCCGAAGGAATCGAAACCCAGGCAGAGCTGATTGCCATCCGTGACCTCGGTGTGGCATGCGGCCAGGGCTACCATATTGCGAAACCCCACCCCAACCCGGCGCGCGCGGTATCGGCGGAGGTCGCCAAGATACTGAGTGCCAACAATGTCCACCACAGGCGGCCTGCCGCCAATTTCGAGCAGCTTGCCACGATAGAAAAAATCCTGAAGACGCCGCCGACGATCAGCTCGACGATGCTGAATAACCAGGTGGACGACTTGTTTCTGCGCGACCCCAGGCTGCAGATCATTCCTGTCGTGGACGACGGCATACCGGTGGGCCTGATACACCGTTACCACATGATCGACCGCTTTGCCCGCCCGTATCAGCGCGAGCTGTACGGCAGGAAACCGTGCAAGGTGTTCATGGACCCCTACCCTATCATCGTAGACAAGAATACCAGCATGCAGGATGTCAGCCACATCATCGTGGAGGCCAATCCCGACCACCTGATCAACGGCATCATCATTACCGACCAGGGACGTTATCTGGGCCTGGGCACGGGGCCGGATCTGATGCGCGAAATCACGCAGATGCAGATCAACGCCGCCCGCTACGCCAACCCGCTGACGCAACTGCCCGGCAATGTGCCCATCAATGAGCACATAGACCAGCTGCTGCAAAAACGGCAGAGCTTTTGCGCCTGCTATTGCGATCTGGACCATTTCAAGCCGTTCAACGACGTGTACGGCTACCGCCGCGGCGACGACATCATCCAGATGACCAGTGAATTATTGAAGCAGCACTGTGACCCTCAGCTCGATTTCATCGGCCATATAGGCGGAGACGATTTCATCATCCTGTTCCAGAGCGCGGACTGGGAAGCGCGCTGCCAAGACATCCTGCAAGGTTTTGCGGCCGCGATCCAGGAGTTCTACAGCAATGAAGACCGTGAGCGCGGTGGTTACATCAGCGAAGACCGGCAAGGCAAGAAGGTATTTTATCCGCTGATTAGCCTGTCTCTCGGCGTGGTGCGCTCCCGGCTAAGCCAGCATTATTCGCATCACCAGATATCGATAGCAGCGTCGGAAGCCAAAAAGCAGGCCAAGAAAATACACGGCAACAGCCTGTTTGTAGACAGGCGCATAGATGACGAGCCACGCACAGCGTAGCGTCTTGCTTTGATGCTTGTCTGATGCATGGCGGGCAGGACGCAAAAAAAGCCCCGGATATATATTTATATATCCGGGGCTTTTTACTGGCTGCGATCAGCTGCTATTTTGCGGCCGGCAGCAATTTTTCTATACCGCCCATATAAGGGCGCAGTGCTTCAGGTATGACCACGCTGCCGTCAGCCTGCTGGTAGTTCTCCAGCACGGCGACCAACGTACGGCCTACCGCCAGCGCAGAGCCGTTCAGCGTATGCACCAGCTCAGGCTTGCCCTGCGCATTACGGAAGCGGGCCTGCATGCGGCGAGCCTGGAAAGCACCCATATTCGATACTGAAGAAATTTCGCGATACGTATTTTGTGCAGGCAGCCACACTTCCAGATCGTAGGTCTTGGTCGCGCCAAAACCCATGTCGCCCGTGCACAGGCTGACAACGCGGTAGGGCAGACCCAGTTTTTTCAGGATGGCTTCTGCATGGCCGACCATTTCATCCAGTGCTTCAAACGACTTTTCCGGATGCACAATCTGCACCAGCTCTACCTTGTCGAACTGGTGTTGGCGTATCATGCCGCGCGTGTCGCGACCGTAGCTGCCGGCTTCAGAGCGGAAGCAAGGGGTATGGGCCGTCATCTTCAGCGGCAAATCTTCCGCAGCCAGAATTTCGTCACGCACGGTGTTCGTCAATGTTACTTCAGCAGTAGGGATCAGATACAGCGTCTCGCCCTCGCCTTCCTGGCCGCCTTTTTTGACGGCGAACAGGTCTGCCTCAAATTTGGGCAACTGGCCGGTGCCGCGCATGGAGTCGGCATTGACCATATACGGTGTATAACATTCGGTATAGCCATGCTCCAGCGTCTGCGTATCCAGCATGAACTGCGCCAGCGCGCGGTGCAGGCGCGCCATGCCGCCCCTCAGGACAGCAAAGCGTGAGCCGGTCAGTTTGACTGCAACGTCAAATTCCAGACCCAGCGCAGCGCCGACATCCACGTGGTCCTTGACTTCAAAATCATACACCGCCGGCGTACCGATTTTGCGCACTTCCACGTTGCCTGCCTCATCCGCCCCCACCGGCACGGATTCGTCCGGCAGATTGGGGATGGCCAGCATGAAGTTGCTGATCTCGGTCTGCAAGTCACCAAGGCGCACTTCGGATGCTTTCAGCTCGTCGCCTATGCCGCCGACTTCTGCCATTACCGCGGAAGCATCTTCTCCCTTGCCCTTGAGCATGCCGATCTGTTTGGACAAGGAATTGCGTTTGCCTTGCAGTTCTTCGGTGCGGGTTTGTATCTGCTTGCGCTCTGCTTCCAGTGCGTTAAAAGCAGCGACGTCGAGCTGGAATTTGCGCGACGCCAGACGCGCTGCAACCGTGTCTATGTCTTTGCGGAGGAGTTGGATGTCGATCATGACGAGTTTTGCAATAATGCCTGTTGTTATCTAATCGCATATTGTACCAAGAGACCGCAGCTTTTAGAAAAACCTTGCGGTATCGAAAAAACCAAAAAAGCGCGTATCGTTGTGAACTACCAGTTTTTTGTGAGATTAGCCGCGCATGTGCATTTTAATTTTTCGATTTCCAATTCTCTATCTGTAACATCGCCTGATTTGCTGGCAGGCACTGATTTACTTGGCATCTTCATCCAGTTGCCGCAGAAATGCCATTTTCTCGGAAATCTTGGCCTCCACACCGCGCGGCACCGGCCGATACCAGTGCGGATCGGCTATGCCGTCTGGAAGGTAGGTTTCGCCGGCGGCATAGGCATGCGGCTCATCATGCGCGTAGCGGTACTCGTGCCCATAGCCTAACTCTTTCATCAGCTTGGTCGGCGCGTTTCGCAAATGAACAGGCACTTCACGGGATTTGTCCTGCTTTACAAAAGCCATCGCCTGGTTGAAGGCCATGTAACCGGCGTTGCTTTTGGCGGCAATCGCCAGATAGATGACCGCCTGCCCCAACGCCAGTTCGCCTTCCGGCGAGCCCAGGCGCTCATAGGTGGCAGCGGCATCATTGGCGATCTGTATCGCGCGCGGGTCGGCCAGCCCTATGTCCTCCCACGCCATGCGGACAATGCGGCGTGACAGGTACTTGGCGTCTGCGCCGCCATCCAGCATGCGGCACAGCCAGTAGAGCGCGGCGTCGGGATTGGAGCCACGCACCGATTTGTGCAAGGCCGATATCTGATCGTAGAAATTGTCTCCGCCCTTGTCGAACCTGCGCGCGTTCAGTGTCAGTGCATTCTGGATAAATTCCGGCGTAATCCGATTGGTGCGCGCCGCGCCCGAGGCGGTATTGGTCTGCTCCAGCAGATTCAGCAACCTGCGTGCATCACCATCGGCATAACCGACCAGCGTATCGATAGCAGCCTCGTCAAACTGCAGGTGCTGCAAAGCCTTGGCCTGGGCAATCGCCACCAGCTGCTTCAGCTCATCTTCGCTCAGGGACTTCAGAACATATACCTGGGCACGCGACAGCAGCGCCGAGTTCACCTCAAACGAAGGATTTTCCGTGGTTGCGCCGATGAAGGTCACCAGACCTGATTCCGCATAGGGCAGCAAGGCGTCCTGCTGCGACTTATTGAAACGGTGAATCTCGTCGACGAACAGTATCGTGTGCTTGCCCATGGCCAGGTTTTGTTCCGCCTGCTCCATCGCGGCGCGAATATCCTTGACACCGGAAAACACCGCAGACAGTGCAATGAATTCACACTCAAACGCATTAGCGGTAAGCCTGGCCAGCGTCGTTTTGCCGACGCCGGGCGGTCCCCACAAGATCATGGAATGAGGCTTGCCGGATTCAAAAGCCAGCCTCAGAGGCTTGCCTGCTCCCAGCAGGTGGGTCTGGCCTATCACCTCATCCAGATTTTTGGGGCGCAAGGCCTCCGCCAAGGGCGGGGTGGGCTCTATCTTGAAAAGGTCAGACATGGCTTAACTCTCTACAATGCGAGGCAAGCCCAAGAATCACGATATCGTTTCCAACAGTAATACCTGACTTCATTGCTGGAATACATCCGCGCCGGCAGGAATCGCAAATTTAAACTGGTCGGCTTTCATTGCCGGATTTTTCTCCACGTTCTTCAAGGTAATCAGCGATATCTGGCCAAAGCTGTCACGCAGTTCCAGTGCCATTGGTACGCCATCTTTCATGCCTATGCCGATATGGTCGAAACTGGTGTCCTTGCTCTTGGGGATGGCCTCAAACCATTCCAGGCCTTGCTTGGGGCCGGCCTCTTTCAGTGTGAAATTCTTTTCCAGATCGCTGCTGCCGAACAGGATGGCCGCAGGGCTGGAACCCAGTGCATCGCCGAGTTTTTTAACGGTGACCTGATTCAGGTCCTTGTCGTAAATAAATAATTTATCGCCATCGGCTTGCAGCACCTGCTCATACGGTTTGATGTAGGTCCAGATGAATTTGCCTGGGCGCGCAAACTGGAAGGTGCCGGTCGAGGTTTTCGATATCTTGGCCTTGCCGTCCACGGTTTTCACCATCTGCTGGGAAAACTCGCCTTTGGCGCTTTTGGTGTTGGCGACAAAAGTCTTGAACTGCTCCATGCCGGACGCATGGGCAACATGGGCCAACATCGGCAGTGCCAGCATGCAGCCGGCCAGTATTTTTTGTAAGCTGTTTTTATTCACGGTTTTCCTATTCTGTATTCCCTGCCGGCACCAGGATTTCCCGGTTGCCGTTCGACTGCATCGTCGATACCAGTCCGCTCTGCTCCATCTGTTCCAGCAGGCGCGCGGCGCGATTGTATCCTATGCGTAGATGCCGCTGTACCAGCGAGATGGATGCGCGCCGGTTTTTCAGCACGACAGCAACTGCCTGGTCGTACAAGGCGTCTGCTTCGCCGCTGGCGCCGCCTTCGCCGGCCACTCCACCTTCCATGCCCTCTTCCAGCACGCCGCCTTCGAGGATGCCCTCAATATAATTAGGCTCGCCCTGCGCTTTCAAATGCTGCACAACCCTATGCACTTCTTCATCCGACACAAAGGCGCCATGCACCCGGATCGGCAAGCCGGTGCCGGGCGGCATGTACAGCATGTCACCCATGCCGAGCAAGGCTTCCGCGCCCATCTGGTCGAGAATGGTGCGCGAGTCTATCTTGCTGCTGACCTGGAAAGCGATCCGGGTCGGAATATTGGCTTTGATCAGGCCGGTAATGACGTCTACAGAAGGACGTTGGGTCGCAAGGATCAAATGCAAGCCCGCCGCGCGCGCTTTTTGGGCGATACGCGCGATCAACTCTTCCACTTTTTTACCCACCACCATCATCAGATCGGCCAATTCGTCGATGATGATGACGATGGTCGGCAGTTTTTCCAGCGGCTCCGGTGCATCCGGCGTCAGGCTGAAGGGATTCGGAATATGCTCTTCACGCTTTTGCGCTTCTGCTATTTTTGCGTTGTAGCCGGCCAGGTTGCGCACGCCCAGCTTGGACATCAGCTTGTAGCGTTTTTCCATTTCGGCAACCGCCCAGTTCAGCGCATGGCCGGCCTGGCGCATATCGGTTACGACAGGCGCCAGCAGATGCGGGATGCCTTCGTAGACCGACATCTCCAGCATCTTTGGATCAATCAGTATCATCCTGACATCATTGGGGTCGGATTTATACAGCAACGACAAAATCGTGGCATTGATGCCCACGGATTTACCCGAACCGGTCGTACCGGCAACCAGCAAATGCGGCATCCGGGCCAGATCGGCAACGACAGGATGGCCGGCAATATCCTTGCCCAGTGCAACGGTCAGGCTGGAATGGCTGTCGTTGTACACCTTGGAGCCCAGTATCTCGGTCAGCCGCACGATCTGGCGCTTGGGATTGGGTAATTCCAGGCCCATGTAGTTCTTGCCGGGGATGGTTTCGACCACGCGTATGGACGTCAGCGACAGCGAACGGGCAATATCACGCGCCAGGCCGACGATCTGGCTGCCTTTGACGCCGGTAGCCGGTTCTATTTCATAACGGGTGATGACAGGGCCAGGATAAGCGGCGATCACCTTGGCATCGACGCCAAAGTCGGACAGCTTCTTCTCTATCAGGCGGCTGGTGAATTCCAGCGTTTCTATGCTGACTGTTTCCTGCGCTACAGGCGGCTCATCCAGCAGCGACAACGGTGGTAGGTTGGTGTCGGGCATGTCGTTGAACAGAGATACCTGCCGCTCTTTCTCTACCCGCTCGGATTTTTGGACGGCCACGACCTGCGGTTCTATGCGTATTGGCGGCGCTTCAACGGTCTTAGCTCTTTCGTGGACAACGACCTCCTCCCGCTTCACTGCCGCTGTTTGCCCTACCCTACGGTCTTCGCGCGCGGCGATCTTGCTTTGGATGAAAGTGAAAACGGACTCTATGCCCTTGCCCAGATTTTCAGCGACGACCAGCCATGAAATATGGAAATACAGGCTGATGCCCAGTGCAAACAACAGCAACAGCAGCAAGGTGGCGCCGGTAAAACCGAAGGCAGCAAACGATCCATGCCCTATCAGTTCACCCAGCACGCCACCGGGGGCGCGCGGCATTGGTATCTTCAGGCTGTACATGCGCAGGAATTCTATTCCCATGCTGCCCACCATCAGCAGTACAAAACCGCCGCCCTGGATGAATTTTTCATAGTGGTGTTCCGGTTCAGCCGCAGTCTCGACCACCAGGCGCCGCGTCAGTTGCCGATAATCCTTCCACACCATCCTGAGCAAGGCAACACACAGCCACCACGCAGAAGCGCCGAAGATAAACAATAGCAAATCGGAAATCCAGGCGCCGACCCGGCCGCCGATGTTATGGATTTGCGGGACGATGCTGGCATGCGACCAGCCCGGGTCCGCCTTGGCGTAACTGATCAGAATCAGTATCAGATAAACACTGAGCGCCGCGACCACAATCCAGCGCGCTTCGGTGAGCAGCACGACAACACGGCTGGGCAGGGGCTGGGCAGGAGTAGTACGCTTGCGTGTGTAGGCTTCGTTGGTAGTAGTCATAAATCTTGAAAAAGAGCCACACAAAGAATGTCAAAACGGTGACAAGATAGCATGTAAGGGGGGTAGTCGCCAATCGGACTAGTCCTACGGTAAACATTTGATGGTTCTGGAAGCATTCTTCTAATCTATTTATGTCGGGGATGAGCCTGGAATTGCACCCGAAAAATGGGCTCCGGCAAGTCGGTAACAGCGGATTCGTCTATAATCTCACCCTACCTCGATTCGCGCCATAGAATTAGCTGCCAACTTGAAATTTTGTGTTCCGGCACTACTTTTAAGCACGTATCTCACATAAAAACGTTTTGTTTTACGTCGTTCACCGCTGTTCATTATTCTCAGGTTTCCTATGTCCACACCAAAACACGCCAAAGTCCTGATCCTCGGTTCCGGCCCTGCCGGCTACTCCGCCGCCGTCTACGCCGCCCGCGCCAACCTGAACCCGGTGCTGATCACCGGTGTGGAGCAAGGCGGCCAGCTGATGACCACCACCGACGTAGAAAACTGGCCTGCCGACCCCATGGGCGTGCAAGGCCCCGAGCTGATGCAGCGTTTCCTGCAGCATGCAGAACGTTTCAACACCGAAATCATCTTCGACTACATCCACACCGCCAAGCTGACCGAAAAACCGATCCGCCTGATCGGCGACCAGGGCGAATACACCTGTGATTCACTGATCATCGCCACCGGCGCGTCCGCCCAGTACCTTGGATTGGCATCTGAGCAAGCCTTCATGGGCAAAGGCGTGTCCGCCTGCGCGACTTGTGATGGTTTCTTCTACCGTGGCAAGGAAGTCGCCGTCGTCGGCGGCGGCAACACCGCCGTTGAAGAAGCGCTATACCTGTCCAATATTGCCAGCAAGGTAACAGTGATCCACCGCCGCGACAAATTCCGCGCCGAAGCCATTCTCATCGACCGTCTGATGGCCAAGGTTGCCGAAGGCAAGATCGAAGTCAAATGGAACCACACGCTGGACGAAGTGATTGGCGACGAAACCGGTGTCACCGGCATCAAGATCAAGTCTGCCGATAACAAAGTCACCGATGTCACGCTGCACGGTCTGTTCATCGCCATCGGCCACAAGCCTAACACCAGCATCTTCGACGGCCAGCTTGATATGCACAACGGCTACATCAAGACCAAAACCGGCCTCGAAGGTATGGCCACTGCCACCAGCGTGCCTGGCGTATTTGCTGCCGGCGACGTGCAAGACCACATCTACCGCCAGGCCATCACCAGCGCAGGCACGGGCTGCATGGCGGCACTCGATGCGCAGCGTTTTCTGGAAGAGTGATCTGACGCATAGTTGACTCATCATGTCTTCATTAAAGAGCCTTGCTGACCTGAAGCAACTGGGCCAGCAGCTCAAAAAGCAGGAAGAGGCACGGCTGCTGGTCCAGGCTGAACAATTAAGGCGCGACAAGCAGGCAAAGCTGGAGGCCGATATTTTCAGGCAAAGCATAGGTCAGGTCGAACCGCTGAAAACGGCGCACAAGCATGTCGCGGATATTCCGCGCCCACAGCCTATCGCCTACCAGCACCTGGCGGATGAACAGGCGGCGCTGAAGGAGTCCCTATCGGACGAGTTTGATGCCGATTCGCTGCTGGATACCGATGGCAACCTGAGTTATACACGCCCCGGGGTCGGCGCGGATGTCGTACGCAAATTGCGCAAGGGAAGCTGGGTCATCCAGGCCCAGCTGGACTTGCATGGCTTGCGCCGCGATGAAGCCAGGGAAAGCCTGGGGGAATTCCTGCGCAAATGCAATCGCAATGGCGTGCGGTGCGTGCGCATCATTCACGGCAAGGGACTGGGCTCCGTCAACAAGGAGCCGGTGCTGAAGCAAAAAGTCAAAAACTGGCTGATACAGAAGGACGAAGTCCTGGCCTTCAGCCAGGCTACCGCCGCAGACGGCGGCTCAGGCGCGCTGATCGTGCTGCTTAAAAGCAGCCTGGCCTGAGGGTAAAGAGGCGGAAGCGAGACTGCAAGCAGATCAGCGGGCATCACGCCCGCCGTCACTACAGGTTCAGTTGCGGAACTTGGCATCCTTGGTGATCATCGTCATATCCACGTATTTCGACCCATTATGGTTTGTGGGTGAAAAGCTGACATCAAAACCGCCGACATCGTAATTGGACGGATTGATCGATTCCAGCGATGAAATTAAGCGTTCGCGCGTCAGGTTACGACCGGAGCGTTTCAGGCCTTCGGTAAATATTTTCGCCGCAATAAAACCTTCCAGGCTGGAGAAGTTCAGATCCTGGATGCCGGCCTTTTGCAGGACCTTGGTATATTCGCTGACCACGGGAACAGCGCCATGCCATGGGAACGGTACTACCTGTGAAATGACAATGCCGGGGCCATCCTTGCCCAGCGTATCCGCCAGCGCCTGGCTGCCGACAAAAGACACATTGTAAAACTGGCCGTTGTAGCCGGCTTTGCGCATCTCTTTAATGTAGGCCGCGCAGGATGCATAAGCGCTGATCTGTATGATGGCGTCCGGACGTTTCGGTAGCAGCTTGTCCACGGCCTTGGCAACGTCGGTGCTATTGCGCTCTACCGTTGCGGTATCCACCATCTGTACGTTCATTTTTTTCAGCGCGCGCTCGACGCCTTCCAGACCCGCTTTACCGTACGCATCGTTCTGGTAAAACACGGCGATGTTTTTCATGCCGGTGCGCACCAGGCGCTCTACCAGATGTTCGGTTTCATCAAAATAGCTGCCGCGGATATTAAAAACCTGGCGGTTAAACGGTTCGCGCAAAGACTGCGCACCCGTGAACGGCGCAAAGAAAGGCACCTTGGCCTTTGTGAAAATAGGCAGCGCCGCGTTGCTGGTCGGCGTGCCGACATAACCGAACAACGCAAACACGTCATCGCCTTCCACCAGTTTCTTGGTGTTGGCCGCGGCCAGGTCTGCCTCGTATTTATCGTCCAGCTTCACAATTTCTATCTTGCGGCCGAACACGCCACCCTGCGCGTTGACCTGATCAAAATACGCCTTGGCGCCGGCATTAAGCTGTATCCCCAGTTGCGCGGCAGGCCCGGTAAATGCGGCCGACTGCCCCAGCGTGATCTTCTGATCGGTAATGCCGGGTTCAGCCCATGCGGGCGACATCGAGGCTACGCATGCACACGCAGCTAGCAAGGAAGACAGACACAATCTACGATTCCACATGGGGCTTACCTGATATTGATTGAGGATAGGGTGTTGAAAACAAGAAAGACAAAGCTTGAGCCGGCAGATACGGAACAGCCGCGCCGGCTCAACAGAGTGCGACAGATTTATTGATTCAGCTTATCAATGCAAAATTATTAATTCGGAATTATCAATTCTAAATAATTTTTATTTTATATAAAAAGACAGCTGAATTAGACCGCGTCCTCGCCGGTTTCCCCGGTGCGGATGCGCACGACCTGTTCGACATTCTGCACAAAGATTTTGCCGTCGCCGATTTTGCCGGTGTGCGCCGCTTTGATGATGGCATCAACGACATGCTCGCTGATGTTGTCAGCCACGACAACCTCGACCTTAATCTTGGGCAGGAAATCCACGACATATTCTGCGCCACGATACAGTTCGGTATGGCCCTTCTGACGGCCAAAACCTTTCACTTCGGTCACTGTGAGTCCAGTCACGCCGACATCCGCCAGCGCCTCACGTACTTCATCCAGCTTGAACGGTTTGATAACAGCAGTAATTTGCTTCATGGTAACTCCTTTTTTAATATTTTAACGTCCATTTGCCATTTTATTCCGATAAAAATCGGTTTCATTAGTATTATTACTATTTCCTCAATGTTAATACAGGATTGGGCATAGGTCTTTGCCTCAATCGGGAATATTGGCAAGATCCTTGATCCATACGATGGATTCAGAGTCACTCGGCGCGCGCCAGTCGCCGCGTGGAGACAGCGAGCCTCCTGTTCCTACCTTGGGTGAATTCGGCACACAGGAGCGCTTGAACTGGCTGTTGCCAAAAAAGCGTTTCAGGAAAATGCTCAAATTGCTCTTGATAGCGGATAGCTCATACTGGTTGCGGGAAGCATGGGATGCATCGGGCCACTGGCCGACATCCCTGTCCTTCCAGGCGGTATGCGCCAGGAAGGCAACTTTTGACGGCGCAAAACCGTAACGCAGCACATAATACAGATTGAAATCCTGCAACTCATAGGGGCCGATCACGTCTTCCGTTTTTTGCTCCGGCTTGCCGTTGGCTTTTCCGGGAACCAGTTCGGGACTGATGTCTGTGTCCAGAATATTCAACAGCACATTCGAGCCGCTGTCGGTAACAATCCCCGCTTCCGCCACCCACCGGACCAGATGGGAAATCAATGTTTTCGGGACACTGGCATTGACGTTGTAATGCGACATATGGTCGCCCACGCCATACGTGCACCAGCCCAGCGCCAGCTCGCTCAGGTCGCCGGTGCCGATCACGATCGCTTGATTGAAATTGGCCAACCGGAACAAATGGCTGGTGCGCTCGCCGGCCTGCACGTTTTCAAACGTAATATCAAATTTCTCTTCACCGGCGGCATACGGATGGCCCAGATCTTTGAGCATCTGCAGGCAGCTTGGCCGGATATCGATTTCGCCCGCGGTGCAACCCACCATTTCCATCAGTTGCCGCGCTTGCGTCAGCGTGCGGTCACTGGTGGCAAATCCCGGCATTGTGTAGGCGAGGATATTGGCGCGCGGCAGGCCCAGCCTGTCCATCGCCTTGGCGCACACCAGCAACGCGTGCGTAGAATCCAGTCCGCCTGAGATGCCGATGACCAGCCGGGATATTCCGCTGGCCGACATGCGTTGCACCAGTGCTTGCACCTGAATGTTATACACCTCGGTGCAGCGCTCGTCGCGGCGCTTGAGGTCTGAAGGCACATAAGGGAAACGGGCTACCGTCCTGGCCAGCGGCAAAGCTTTGTCCAGCGGCAGCGTTAGCTTGAAGCGTATCGTTTTAAAAGCCGCTACTTCGTTAGCGTGGCGGCGCACCGATTGGCCAAACGTGGTCTGGCGCATCCTCTCACGCGACAGCCGCTCCAGGTCTATATCGGCATAGATGATATGGGAACTGTCCAGGAAGCGCTCCGACTCTGCCAGTAATTCGCCGTTTTCATAAATCAGGCCCTGCCCGTCCCACGCCATATCGGTCGAGGATTCACCCTTGCCTGCCGACGTATACAGGTAGGCGGAAAGGCAGCGTGCAGATTGCTGGCTCACCAGCTGATGGCGGTAGCCGGCCTTGCCGACAACCACATTGGAGGCGGAAAGGTTGACCAGCACGCTGGCGCCCGCGAGTGCAGCGAAAGAAGACGGGGGAATAGGCACCCACACGTCTTCACAGATTTCGACATGAAAACGCATCAGCGGCATGTCGGCAATCTCAAACAGCAGCGCGGTTCCAAACGGCACCGTCTGTCCGAGCAGCTGAATTTCCTGCGCGCCGGTGCAGTCTCCCGCACTGAACTGGCGGGCTTCATAAAATTCGCCATAGTTGGGCAAATAGCTTTTCGGGACTATTCCCTGGATGCGGCCGCCGGCGACCACTGCAGCGCAATTGAAAAGCTGGTGTTCCACCCTTAACGGCAAGCCGACTATCATCGCCACCGACAGTTGCGCCGATGCTGTGACGATCGATTGCAGCGCAGCCTCGCAGGCATCCAGCAAGGCGCGCTGATGGAAAAGGTCGTCGCAGGTATAAGCAGACAGGCCCAGCTCAGGGAAAGCCACCAGGGCCGCGCCCTGCTGCTCAGCCTGCCTGGCCAGTGCGATGGTTTCTGCCGCATTAAAATCCGGATCGGCGATGCGACAAACGGGAATCGCTACGGCAACACGGGCGAAATCGTGTGAATAAAGGTTATTAAATATTTTCTTCATCAAAATCTTTCGTACTTTCTCGTACCTACTCTTCGTAAACGGAGCCCGCGCGAAGCCTGCGCCAGGCCGTCAAGATACTTTAACCGGGAGTTGCTCCGGTTTTTTTTGTTGAAATCGCCCGCACCGGCTAAAAAAATTCCACCCCGCCATACGTTTGTTGATTTTTGCGTAGAATGGGCACGTACTGGAAAAGCGGAAATTGCAAAGCCGGCTGGCCTGAATTGGGACGTAGCGCAATTTCAATGGTATTTCACGCAAATTATAATGAATCTTACTTCGAATCCTACGGTGACTGATAACTCTGACGTACTTCATTATCGCATGCGCATCCTGTCCTCCATGGCCGACATAGGTCAAACACAGTGGGACGGATTGCTTGCAAGCCAGCAGGAGGCCAATCCTTTTTTATCTTACGCATTTCTGGATGCCCTGCATGCATCGGGGTCAGCCAGTAAAAAGACAGGCTGGCGGCCGGTGTTCCTGACACTATGGGACGGCGATCAGCTGGCGGCGGCAATGCCGCTTTATGAAAAATCGCATTCTTACGGCGAGTATGTGTTTGACTGGGCCTGGGCCGACGCCTACCAGCGCCATGGCCTGGAGTATTATCCCAAGCTGCTTTCAGCCATTCCGTTTACACCGGTCAGCGGCGTGCGCCTGCTGGCGAGCGACCAGCTTGCCAGGGACACCTTGTTGCAGGCTCTATGCAAATTGCAGGAATCCAGCGGTATTTCGTCAACCCATATCCTGTTCCCGACCGAGGCGGAAGCCGGTCAATTGAGCGAAGCCGGTTTCCTGTTGCGTACCGGTGTGCAATTTCACTGGCTAAACCATGGTTACCAGGATTTTGAGCATTTCCTGTCCACGCTGGAACAAAAAAAGCGCAAAAACATCCGTGCCGAGCGGCGTAAGGTATTCGATGCAGAGGTTAGCTTCCGCCATGTGGCCGGCGCCGACCTGACGGAAGATGACTGGCGTTTTTTTAAGCGCTGCTACGACCATACCTATTCCGAACATCATTCCACGCCCTATCTGAACCTGGATTTTTTCCTCAGGATAGGGCAAACAATGCCGGAAAATATCCACCTGATCTTTGCGCAGAAAAACGGCAAGCCGATAGCATCGTCGCTGCTGATCCATACGCAAAAAACGGTCTACGGCAGATACTGGGGCGCCCTTGAATACATCCCCTGCCTGCATTTTGAAACGGCTTATTATCAACCGCTGGAATTTTGCATCGCAGAAGGCATACAGGTATTTGAAGGCGGCGCGCAGGGTGAGCATAAGATGGCGCGCGGTTTCCTGCCGCAAAAGACATTTTCCGCCCACTGGCTGGCGCAACCCGAGTTCTCGGATGCGGTAGCTGTTTTTTTGCAAAGGGAGGCAGGCGGAATGGAGGACTATATCAGCGAACTCAATGAAAGGGCACCGTATAGAAATAAGCAGCAGGATGCACATAAAATAAGCGGTAAATAATTTACCACCGGATGCAGTTTTGCAGACAAGCCCAACATATCTGCTTACATTTGTTATAGATGGAGCCTGTGCTGATACACGGAAAAACTTGAAATTATCATCAAGGCAAGGCATCCTGTCACGATATGCAAAATACCATCCCGCCTAACCCCTCTACTTCTCCCGGACTGTCCAAGCGCCGGGTCGGCAGGTTCTACCTGACCAGCGAGCTTGGCAAAGGATCAAACGGCGCCGTATTCCTTGGACACGATCCGGTCATCGACCGCGATGTCGCCATCAAGGTCCTGGCCACGACGCCGGGGCTGGCAGATAAAAAGCAACGTGAACAGCAGTTCATCAACGAGGCGCGCGCTGCCGGGCGGCTGTCTCATCCGAATATCGTCACCATCTACGATGCTTCCAGCGAAGGCGGCACGACCTTCATTGCCATGGAGTTCCTGCAAGGACAAGATCTGCGCGAAGCCCTTGCTACAGGCAAACGCTTTGATAGCATAGAAACTGCAAATGTCATTATCAAGGTCGCCTCGGCGCTGGCGTATGCGCATGACAACGGCGTGATCCACCGGGACATCAAGCCCGCCAATATTTTCATCTTGCCCAACAACCAGCCCAAGGTCGTGGATTTCGGCATCGCGCGCGCGCCGAACCGCATCCTGTCAGACCAGGCCAACCCTGAGCACACGCTGTTTCATAATAATATTCTCGGCACACCCAATTACATGTCGCCGGAACAGGCAATGGGGCAGCAAGTCAACGCGACCACGGACGTCTATTCATTGGGCGCGGTCATGTACGAGATGCTGACCCAGCAAAAACCGTTTCAGGGGCAAAATATCGACAAGCTGCTGCAACAGATCGCCCACAAGACACCCAAGCCACCGGCGGAAGTGATGCCTACCGTTCCTGCTACTTTGTCCAATATCGTAATGAAAGCGATGCAGAAAAATCCTGCAGACCGTTA
>JAYSKH010000154.1:0-13476 GCA_043726505.1 Undibacterium sp.
CGCAAACCAATTCGCAGACAATTCACTATCAAGGAGTGCATGATGAGTGTCGTATTTCGCTGTGTGTTCAGCAGCTTGCTGGCAACAGCTGTTCTCTTCGTTTCCGCCGGCGCATATGCGCAGACAGTCGCTGCGCCTAAAGCGGGCAGCGCCGTTGCAACGCCGGACAACGCGATCCTGCTGACGGTTTTCCTCAAGCATGACCAGTCCCGGCCGCTGAGCGAGCTGAATGCACAGCTGGAAAAGCAGGGTTTCTATAAAGCCTTTCCACCAGCCGGCATGGAAGTGGTCAGCTGGAATGTGGTCATGGGCATAGGCCAGATCATTGTGCTGAAGCTTCCTGCGTCTCGCATCCGTGAAGTGAACCGCGTGCTGGAAGACACCGCGTGGGGACCTTACCGCACTGAGTTTTATCCCACTTACGATTACAAAGAAGTAGGCTTATCGCAGCATGTAAAAGCGCAGTAGTTTGCTTGCTGCCTGAATGCAGCGCCCCACGCTAAAAGCCGTGCTCATGAAAATGAGCGCGGCTTTTTCTTATCTAATGTACGTGAACGCCCATCGCCTCCAGGGGCAAAAAAGATGAATATAACTATAGTTGTGTTTTGAATTTAAATTGCGTATAGTATATTTAAGCAAAATACCTTGCTGATAACAGATCGAGCAAATCGACATCACCATAAAGGTTTGACGGAGGAGACATGGTTAAAAAGAATAGTCAGATCGGCCAGGCGGGCCGCGGAGTTTCTATTGCAGCGTCCAAGGCGATTCCTATTGCAGCCGCAGCAATGCTTTTGCTGGGTGCAGCACCGGTGTGGGCTGATATCAATGTGGGTGTGTCGGTTTGCGCGACCGGGCCAGGCGCTGCGCTGGGCATACCGGAAAAAAATACCGTTGCGCTGTTCCCTGCGACGATAGCCGGCGAAAAGGTCAACTACATCGTGCTGGACGATGGAACGGACGCCACGCAGGCCACCAAGAACGCACGCAAGTTCGTGACCGAAAACCATGTGGATCTGATCATCGGCTCTTCTTCGGTGCCGCCTGCGGTGGCGATTGCCGAAGTGGCCAATGAAACCAAAACACCGCAGCTGTCGCTGTCGCCGATAGAATTAGCCGGCGACAAGAACCGCTGGGTATTCCGTTCGCCGCAGCACAATGCCGTCATGGCGCAGGCGCTGGCCGAACATATGAAGGCCAACAAGGTCAAGACCATAGGCTTTATCGGCTACACCGACGGCTATGGCGAAGGCTGGCTCAGGGAAATGACCAAGGCCGCAGAAGCTGCCGGCATCACCATCCCTGTCGTGGAACGCTTTAACCGCACCGATACCAGCGTCACCGGCCAGGTGTTGAAACTGGTCGCCGCAAAGCCGGACGTGATCCTGATCGCGGCTTCCGGCACGCCGTCTGCATTGCCGCAACTGGCGCTGTTGGAGCGCGGCTATAAAGGGCAGATCTACCAGACCCATGGCACGGCGACCAAGGAATACATCAGGGTGGGCGGCAAGGCGGTAGAAGGCACGATATTGCCGGTAGGCCCGGTCGTTGTGGCAGCGCAATTGCCGGACAGCCATCCGTCCAAGAAAGCCGGTCTTGAATATACGAAGCTGTATGAAGAGAAATATGGCGCCGGTTCGCTGTCTTCGTTTGGTGCGCATGCTCAGGATGCATACAGCATCTTTGCTGCAGCAGTGCCCGCTGCATTGAAGAAGGCCAAACCGGGAACGCCGGAGTTCAGGCAGGCGCTGCGCGATGCGATAGAGGCAGAGCGTGAAGTTGTCGGCACCCACGGCGTGTTCAACATGAGCCCGACTGACCACTATGGCCACGATGCGCGCGCGCGGGTGCTGGTCAAGGTGGACAAAGGCGACTGGAAACTGATCAATGCACAGTGAGTCCGACACCATGCCTGAAGTTAACAAGAATCCTGCGCTCTTTTCTGAGCCGCAGGTGAATGTGACACGGCGCGATGACGGCGCCATTTTCCTGGAATCGCCGATGCCGCTGAAAGCGCATGTACGCTGCCTCGGTGAATACCTGGAACACTGGGCTGCAGCAACGCCAGATCGCGCTTTCATGCTGGAGCGCAATGCCGAGGGCCGCTGGGTCGGTGTCACGTATGCGCAGGCGCGCGATAAGGTGTATCGCATCGCTACCTGGCTGATACGGAAAAACGCAGGATCTGAGAGGCCGGTGGTTGTGCTGTCGGATAATAGCGTTGAGCATGCGATGCTGATGCTGGCGTGCATGCATATAGGCATCCCCTATTCGGCGATTTCTCCAGCATATTCGGTTGTCTCGAAAGATCACGCCAAGCTGAAAAGCCTGGTCAAACGGCTGGACCCGTCACTGATCTATGTTGCCGACCCTGTATTGTTTTCCGGTGCGCTGGCGTCGATAGAAGGGCTGCATCAGGCCGCGATAGTTGTCGCCGACGGCAAGTTGCCTCCGGCTGGCGGCATAGGTTTCTCCCGCTTGCTGGGTGAAATCGACGAGCCGGCCGTTGCGCAAAAATTTGCAAGCGTCGATGCGGATACGGTGGCGAAGATACTGTTCACATCGGGCTCTACCAGCGAACCTAAGGGTGTCATCAATACGCAGCGCATGCTGTGTTCCAACCAGCAGGGCAAGCTGCAGGTATGGCCTTTCCTGAAGCAGACGCCGCCGGTACTACTGGACTGGCTGCCGTGGAACCATACTTTCGGCAGCAACCATAATTTCAACCTGATCCTGGCCAACGGCGGCACGCTGTACCTGGATGCCGGCAAACCGGTGCCCGGCCTGTTTGATACCAGTATTGCCAACCTGCGCGATGTGGCACCGACGATGTACCTGAACGTGCCACGCGGTTTCGACATGCTGGTACCGATACTGCGCAGCGATGCGGCTTTGCGCAAGCGTTTCTTTTCCCGCCTGCAGGTCATTTTTTATGCGGCCGCGGCCTTGCCGCAGCATCTGTGGGAAGCGCTGATCGATATCTCGATGCAGGAACTGGGGTATGTGATACCGATGGTCACCGCGTGGGGTTCGACGGAAACAGCGCCGCTGGCCACCGACTGCAATTTCCAGGCAGAGCGCTCCGGCGTCATTGGTCTGCCTATTCCCGGCGTTACGCTGAAGCTGCTGCCTTGCGGTGAGAAGCTGGAAGTCAGAGTCAAGGGCCCCAACATCACGCCGGGGTATTACAAGCAGCCGGAATTGTTTGCCAAGATGTTCGACGAAGACGGCTTCTACATCATGGGTGATGCGGTACGCTTTGTCGACGAAGCCAGGCCAGAACTGGGCCTGTTCTTTGACGGCCGCGTCACCGAGGACTTTAAGCTGACGACGGGCACCTGGGTCAGTGTGGGCGCGTTGCGCCTGAGGGTAATAGAAAAAATGGCGCCGCTGCTACAGGATGCAATCATCGCGGGGCACGACTGTAACGACATCCGGCTGCTGCTGTTGCCCAATATCGCCGCGTGCCGCCGGCTGGCCGGCCTGGCAGACGATGCGCCACTGGCCGACGTCTTCATGCAAGCGGCGGTGCGCACTCATATCCGCCAGGGTTTGGAAGAAGTCAGACGTACCGGCAGCGGGTCGTCTACCTATGCCACGCATGCATTGTTCATGGAGCAGCCGCTATCCGTGGACGGCAATGAAATTACCGATAAGGGCTATGTGAACCAGGCCGCGGTGTTGCGCAACCGCACCGAGCTGGTGGACCGGCTGTATTCGGACAAACCCGATGCAGGAGTCATCGCCCTGTAAATCCAAAGAATGCAGCGAAATGGTCATCGTCTAATACAATGTGCGTTTGGAATTAAATATAGAGCATCGACCATGCCGGATCGCAAGGGAACCATGAAAAAGACAGCGGCGGAAGGTAGTGCAAAAGCCGCCAGGCCAACAGGGAAGGCGGCTGGCAAGGTAGCTGGGCAAGCCACTGAAAGCGTGCCTGCCAAGCGCCTACCACAGCAGAAAAAGCAGAAAAAAAAGCAGCAAGAGCAGGCGGAAGACAGGCTGGCCGATAAATCCGGCGCGGTAGAAACGGCGGAATTATCGATGCAGCTGGGCCAGCGCGTGCGTTCTGCGCGTGCCGCGCGGGCGATGACGATGAAGCAGCTGGCGTCTGAAGCTGGCATTTCACTGCCTTATCTGTCACGGGTGGAGAAGGGCGACGGCAATATTTCGATTGCCGTGCTGTACAGGCTGGCAATGGCGCTCAACCTGCCCATTGAGAACCTGCTGGCTGACAATGAGCGCTATGGCAACAACTATGCGCTGGTGGTCGAATTGCTGAAGCGGCAGTCGCCGGAACAGCTGGCTGACATCCGGCGCGTGCTGGTTGAGCATGTGTCCGGTAGAAAGGGCGGCAGCGCGCCGCCGCGCAAGGTGGCGCTGATAGGGCTGCGCGGAGCCGGTAAATCGACGCTGGGGCCGCTGCTTGCGGCCAGCCTGAAAGTACCGTTTATCGAGCTGAACCGCGAGATCGAGCAGGAAGCAGGCATCACGCTCAATGAAATCTTCTGGATTTACGGGCAGGCCGGCTATCGCCGGCTGGAACAGCGCTGCCTGGAAAGGGTTATCGCGACTTACCCAGAGGTCGTGCTGGCCACCGGCGGCGGCATCGTGGCGGAGCCGGCAACCTTTGAACTGCTGCAGCATTCGTTTTACAACGTATGGCTGAAAGCGCGGCCCGAAGAGCATTTCGCCAGGGTCATGGCGCAGCACGATGCACGCATCGCCAGTCCGCAGCTGAAACAGGAGGCGATGGAAAATATTCTGCGCACGCTGGAAGCACGCGAAAGCGCCTACCAGCTGGCGCACCTGACCGTGCAGACCTCCGACAAGAGTGTTGCAGAAACGGTCAAGGAACTGGTGGCGCTACTGTCACCGGCAAAGAACTGAAGCGCAGGTCCGGCATTGTCCAGGCCTGGAATTAACTGAATAGGGAATGGAAATAAAGATGGATGCAGCGATTAAAAAAGTGGCCGTGGTCGGCACCGGCGTCATCGGCGCCAGTTGGGTCGCTTATTTCCTGGCGCAGGGGCTGGATGTAGCGGCGACCGATCCGATGCCGGGTGCGGAAGAAAAATTGCGCGCTACCGTAAAACGCCACTGGCCGACGATGGAAAAGCTGGGGCTGGCGGCCGGCGCCTCCGTGGACAGGCTGAGCTTTCATGCTGAACTGGAAGACGCGCTACAGGGCGCCGACTTCGTGCAGGAAAACGGCCCGGAGCGGGAAGACCTGAAAATAGAATTGTTCCGCCGCATGGACGCGGCGCTGCCGGCGCATGTGGTGCTGGCATCCAGCTCCTCCGGCTTGCTGATGAGCCGCGTGCAGGCTGCCTGCGCGCATCCTGGTCGCGTGGTGCTCGGTCATCCGTTCAACCCGCCGCACATGATACCGCTGGTGGAAGTCATCGGCGGCGAGCAGACTTCACGGCATGCGGTGGATACCGCAATGGCGTTCTATGCGGCAATCGGCAAGCGCCCCATCCATCCGCGCAAGGAAGTAAAAGGCCATATCGCCAACCGCCTGCAGGCCGCGTTGTGGCGCGAGGCTTTTCATCTGGTGGACCAGGGTGTGGCGTCGGTCAGCGATATTGATACCGCGATCGCTTATGGGCCGGGCCTGCGCTGGGCGCTGATGGGGCCTTTCCTGAACTTGCACCTGTCCGGTGGCGAAGGCGGCATCCGCCATCTGCTGGACCATCTGGGGCCGCCGATAGAAAGCTGGTGGGCCGATCTGGGCACACCCGCCATCACCGAGGAACTGAAGCAAAAAATTACAGCCGGCGTGAACGAAGAATTGCAAGGCCGGCAGTCCGAGCTGCTGGAGCCCGAGCGCGACCAGCTGCTGATAAGCCTGATCGACGCCAAAGCCGCATCCAGAACCCTGCCTTGATTTAACGTAGAAGAATACCAGCATGAACCAGCAAGCAGCGATAGAAAATATGCACACCACCGACAACCTGCGCATCGAAGTGGATGGCGAAATTGCCATCGTGTCGCTGGCCCGCGCAGCAAAGCGGAACGCGCTGAACGACGCGACCATACGTGAGCTGCAGCACTATTTTGAAACGCTGGATGCGGGCATCAAGGCGGTCATCATCCAGGGTGACGGCGAACATTTCTGCGCCGGACTGGATTTATCTGAAGTGCGCAACCGCAGCGCGGCGGAAGCCATGTTCCATTCGCGCTCGTGGCATCATGCATTCGAGCGCATACAGTTTGGACGCGTGCCGGTTATTTCTGTGCTGAAAGGCGCCGTCGTCGGCGGCGGGCTGGAGCTGGCTGCCGCCACGCATATCCGCATTGCCGAAGCCACTTCTTTTTACGCATTGCCGGAAGGGCAGCGCGGCCTGTTTGTCGGCGGCGGCGGATCGGTGCGCATTCCGCGCCTGGTCGGCGTGGCCTGCATGACGGACATGATGCTGACCGGCCGCGTGCTGGATGCGGAAGAAGGGCTGAGAGCAGGCATATCGCAGTATATGGTCGCCAAGGGCGAGGGCCTGGCCAAGGCACTGGAACTGGCACGCAAGGTCGTCGGCAATGCACCGCTGACCAACTACGGCGTGCTGCACGTATTGCCGCGCGTTGTCGAGCAATCTATACAGGACGGCATGGTGACGGAAGCGCTTATGGCCGCCGTTGCGCAGAGCGATCCGGACACGCAGCAAAGGCTGGCAGCATTCGTCGACCTGAAAACAAACAAAGTCAGGCCGGCCGGCTGACAAAATGCTTTGCTGTATTGCCCTGATGCATCATAATTAAAAAACCTGTTTTAGAAGAAGCTGCTTTAAAAGCCAGACATGACAGAGCCTGACCATGCAGACGCATGGCATATTTATAAAACAATGAAGGAGACTTGTATGAAAAAATTTGCCGTTCTTGGTATTGCCCCGTTGGCAGCCGCATTGCTCGCCGCTTCCCTTCCTGCAATGGCGGAAACTGCCACCAAGGATGCCGCTGTGGCGCTGGTGGACAAAGCCGTTGCCGACGTCAAGAAAAAGGGCGTAGAAGCAGCGTGCAAGGATTTTGCCGATCCTAATGGTGGTTACATCCAGGGCGAGCTGTATGTGTTCGTGCAGGATATGCAGGCAAAAATGATTTGCCACGCAACCAATGCCAAAATGAACGGCAAGGACCTGTCGCAGTTAAAGGATGCGGACGGCAAACAGTTCTCCAAGGCGATGGCGGATCTGGCGCAGTCCAAGGGCACTGGCTGGGTTGATTACCAGTGGGTCAACCCGGTGACCAAAGAGATAGAGCCTAAGACCTCGTACATCAAAAAAGTCAGCGACAATGTCTTCCTCGGCGTAGGCATCTACCGCAAATAATAGTTGCGCTCGCGGGCGCAGACAGGCTGGAGCCCGCGACGGGACTCCGGCCTGTTTTGTTTTGCAGTGATTGAATCTGGATGTCGTTCGGGATGGGTTTAAACGCCGAGATATTGCTTCAGCGCGTCTTCGTCCGCCGCCATTTTGGCGGATTCTCCTGCCAGCACGATGCGGCCTTTTTCCAGCACCACCGCCTGATCGGTCTGCGCCAGCACCGCGCGAAAGTTGCGATCGACAATCAGCGTGCTGATGCCCGATTCGGCGATCTGCTTCACGACACGCCAGATTTCCTTGACGATCAGCGGCGCCAGCCCTTCGGTCGCTTCGTCCAGCACCATCAGTTCCGGATTGGTCATCAGCGCGCGGCCTATGGCCACCATCTGCTGTTCACCGCCGGACAACTGCTGGCCGCCATGGTCCAGCCTTTCACGCAGCCGGGGAAAGGTATCCAGCACCCGTTCATAGGTCCAGTCCTTCCTGCCGCCGGGGCCAGGGCGGGCGCTCATCACCAGGTTTTCTCGCACCGACAGGTTGGGGAAGATGCCACGGCCTTCCGGTACATAACCGATGCCCAGCCTGGCCATGCGTTCCGGCGCCTGGCCGGTAACGTCGCGGCCTTTCCATTCTATGTTGCCGGATGTTGCAGGCACATAACCCATCAGCGTGCGTATCAGCGTGGTCTTGCCCATGCCGTTGCGCCCCAGCAGGCCGACCGACTGTCCGGGCGCTATGTTCAGGTCCACGCCGTGCAGGATGTGGCTGTCGCCATAGTAGGTATTGATTGCTTGTATGTGCAGCATGGTGCGCCTTAATGCACGTGCGCATCGCCCAGATAGGCGAGCTGTACGTCGGGGTTGTTGCGTATGGCGTCAGGCGCGGCGCTGGCGATAACCTGGCCGTTGACCATGACCGTGATATGGTCGGCGATGCGGAAAACGGCATCCATGTCATGCTCGACCAGCAGCACCGCATGCGCCTGCTTCAGTTGTTCCAGCATCGCCAGCATGCGTTCGGTCTCTTCCGCGCCCATGCCGGCGAGCGGCTCGTCCAGTAACAGCACGCGTGGCGCGGTGGCCAGGCACATCGCTATTTCCAGCTGCCTTTGCTGGCCGTGGCTGAGGCTGCCTGCTGGAATATGCGCCATCTGCGCCAGCCCGGCGGCTTCCATTGCTCCGTGCGCGCGGTCTAGGCTGGCAGCACAGGCCGATGCCGCCTGCCACAGCGCCCACGGTCGCTGCACGGAGGCTTGCGCGGCTAGGCGACAGTTTTCCAGCACATCAAAAGTGTGGAAGATCGTCGTGCGCTGATAGCTGCGGCCTACGCCCGCGCGCGCGCGCCGGGGCTGTGACCAGCGGCTGATGTCGGCGCCTTCAAAGGCGATGCTTCCGTCGGAAGGCGGTATCTCGCCGGACAGCATATTGATCAGCGTCGATTTGCCGGCGCCGTTGGTACCTATCACTGCATGGACCTGGCCCACGTGCAGATCCAGGGACACGGCGTCCACCGCAGTCAAGCCACCGAAACGGCGCGTCAGAGCTGTGGCCTGCAGCAAGGGTTGGGCTGGCTGTGGTTCATGCATGGGGCTCTCCTGCGGATGCCGGCAGCTTCTTGCTGCGTTTTTGGCGTTTGCCTGTATTTTTGCGGCCCAGGCCTATCAAACCATGCGGCAGAAAGGCGACAAACAAGATCATTGTCACACCCAGGCTTAGCTGCCAGTGCTGCGCAAAGCCGGCGAAGACTGCTTCGGACGAATAGAATTCTTTTAGCAAGATAAAGGCTACCGCTCCCAGCACTGCGCCGCGCAGGCTGCCCAGCCCGCCGAGGATGATCATCAGCAGCACAGCGCCGGACTCATGCCAGGACAGCATTTCGGGATTGACGACGCCGGTCCTGGCCGCCATCAGGAAACCGGCCAGTCCCGCCAGCATGCCGGCAATGACGAAGGCGGCGAGTTTGTAGCCATAGGTGCGGTAACCAGCGGCGCGCATCCTTTGTTCATTGATGCGGATGCCGGCTAGCGCCCGGCCAAAGCGGGAGCGCAGTATCATCGCCAGCAATAGGTAAGTTGCCGCCAGGCTGCCCAGCGCAAAAAAGAAAAAGTGGCGCGGCAGTTCAAGGTTGATCAGATCGATGCCCGCCACGGTCAACGCGGGACGATTGTTCAGATAGATGCCGTCACTGCCGCCGGCGATGCCGGTATCGTGGAAGATAAAGAAAGCCATCTGTGCAAAAGCCAGCGTTACCATGATGAAGTACACGCCCTTGGTGCGCAAACTGAGCGCACCGACAAACAGTGCATAGCAACCTGCGGCCAGCATCGCCGCCGGCAGCATCAGCAGGATGGCTCCGGGGCCGCTGTCAGGCAGCAACAGCGCAGTCGCGTAGGCGGCAACGCCAAAAAAAGCCGCATGGCCGAGACTGATCAGGCCGGTCGTGCCGACCAGCAGTTCCAGGCTGAGTGCGAAAATCGCGTAGATGATGATCTTGACGACGAGGTCTTGTGCATATTCGCTTAGCAGCATCGGCAGCAGGCCCGCCGCCAGTAGGGCCAGCACAGGCAGCAGCCAGGTTCCAGAAGTTTTCAGCGGCCGGGGCACGGCGGCGATGCTTAATGGGAAACTCATGCCTAATACCCCTTGCTTTTCAGGCCCTGAGGCCGCCAGATCAGGATGATCGCCATCAGCAAATATACGCTGAGGCCGCTGAACTGTGCGAACAGCACCTTGCCGAAGGTATCGACAAAGCCGACCAGCAGCGCGGCGATCAGCGCGCCCGAAATGGAGCCTATGCCGCCGATGACCACGACGACGAAACAGATGATCAGTATCTGCCCGCCCATGCCCGGGTAGACCGACGTGACTGGCGCAGCAATCATGCCGGCCAGTGCCGCCAGCGCGACGCCGGCGGCAAACACAATGCGGTACAGCAGGCGGATGTTGATGCCCAGGCCACGCACCATGTCGCGGTTACTCGCGCCGGCACGTATCATCATGCCCAACCGCGTGCGGTTAACCACGTAATATAGGCCTATGGCGACCAGGATGCAGGTTGCCGATGCGAACAGGTTATAGACCGGATACTTCATCAGGTCGCCCAGCGGTATCGCGCCGGACAGCCATTCCGGCAATTTGACGCCATGCACATCGTTGCCGGCAAGGATACTGCGCAGCTCTTCAAATACCAGGATCAGCGAATACGTCATCAGCACCTGTTGCAGATGGTCGCGCTGGTACAGATAACTGAAGAATACCCATTCCAGCACAAAGCCGAATACGACCGATAGCGCGACACCCGCCGCCATCTGCAGCAGGAACTGGTCGCCGAACAGCGGCGCCAATGCATAGGCGATATAAGCGCCGAGCATGTAGAAACTGCCGTGCGCGAGGTTGATGACGCCCATGATGCCAAAGATCAGCGTCAGCCCGCTGGCCACGAGAAACAATAACAGCCCGTACTGAACCGCGTTCAGGCACTGGACGAGAAAGGTGAAAAATTCCATGAAAATCCTGATCTGCGGTGGAACGGCAAGCCATCACAACAGGCGGGCAATGCAACAACATATCCGGTGCACTGCCCGCGTGCCTGTGTCATGGCTATCTACATCTTGCAGCCTTTGGCCGGGTCGGCCAGCGCCTTGATCGCCACGCCTTGCAGTTCATTCAGCTTGCCTTTTACCTGTCTCAGATAGATATCCTGCACCGGATTGTGCGCCGCAGACAGCGTGAATTTCCCACGCGGGCTGTCGACCTGGCTACTTGCCATGCCGGCAATCAGCTTGTCGCGGTTCTTGATGTCGCCGCCTGCCGCCTTCAGTCCGGCTGCCAACAGTTGCGCGGCATCGTAACCCTGTACTGCATAAACGTCGGCATTGGTTTTATAGGTTTTGGCAAAGTTCAGGCGGAAGGCATTGTCGCGCGGCGTATTCAGGTTATCCGCATAGTGCAGCGTTGTTATCAGACCTTGCGCTGCCGCGCCCTGTGCTTCTATCGTGCCGTCCGTCAGGAAGCCGGGGCCGTATAGCGGGATGCTTTTGTTCAGGCCCGCTGCCACATAGTCCCTGACGAACTTGACCGCGCCGCCACCGGCAAAGAACGCATAGACTGCATCCGGCTTCTGCGCGGCGATTTCGGTCAGCAGTGCCTGGAACTCAACATTGGGGAAGGCCAGTGTCAGGTTCTGAGTGACCTTGCCGCCGCCTTTTTCAAAACCATCGACAAAGCCTTTTGCCGATTCATTACCTGCTGCATAGTTCCACGTGATCGTCATCGCCTTCTTGTGACCGTTCTTGGCGGCGACAACACCCATCGCGTACGCAGGCTGCCAGTTGGTGAAGGACGTGCGGAAGATATTCTTGGCGCACATTGCGCCGGTAATGGCATCGGCACCCGCATTCGGCACGATCAGCAACGTATTGGTTTCGCGTGCGGCCTTGGCCATTGCCAGCGCCACACCGGAGTGCACGGTGCCCACCAGCACATCCACCTGGTCGCGCTTGATCAGTTTGTTGACGTTATCGGTGGCCTTGGCTGGATCGGACTCGTCATCCACCTTGAAATACTGTATGTCGCGGCCGGACAATTTTCCGCCCTGTTCGGCTACATACAGCTTGAAGCCGTTTTCTATCATTTCGCCAAGGTTGGCATAAGTGCCGGTGGCAGGCAGCATCAGGCCGACCTTGATCGGGGCTGTCTGTGCGGAAGCAGTATAGGCGGTTAGCATGGCGCAGCACGCCAGCGCTGCTGCCAGCGCGGTAAATTTGGTCTTCATCTCGTCTCCTTTTGTTTGCAATGCGGACTGCAAATGGGTGTTTTCTTTATTATTCCCTTGTTGTTTATTCCCCGCCGCTATCTTGCGGCTAGGTTTTATCGATCTTTTGTCGATTTTTGCACTGTTTTTTACTTTGATTCTTATATTGTTTCTTATCAATGAGCTTGGCTCATGCTTCCTTGATAAACTGCCCGGCCTTTTCAATCAGGGCTTCCGGCTGGTCGCGGTGAGGAGAGTGCCCGCACTGCGGGATCACCTGCAATACCGTGTGCGGCACTTTCTTCTGTATGCCGATTATCTGTGCCAGCGTGCCGTATTCATCGTCCTCACCCTGCACGGCAAGCACCGGGCAGCTAATGTTGGACAACCGGTCTTCGATGTTCCAGTGGAAGAACTCCGGGTCCAGCCACACATCATTCCAGCCCCAGAAGGCGGAATCGACATCGCTGTGATAACGCGCCAGCCGCTCGCGTAGTATGCCGCCCTGGTAAACATTTTTCGCGTCGCGGATCGCAGCCACCGTCATCTCTTCAACAAAAATATGCGGCGCCACGACGACGATGCCGCTGACGTCGTCTGGAAACTGTGCCGCATACAGCAAGGCAATCGAGCCGCCGTCGCTGTGGCCGAACAGCCATGGCTTTTTCACGCCCAGCTGCTGCAGGAATCCCGGCAACACATCTACTGCCTGCTGCTGCAGGCAGTAGATGTGCTGCAGGAATCCCGGCAACACATCTACTGCCTGCTGCTGCATGAAATCCACCGGGAAGCGGTCGTCCGCCGGTCTGGCGGTGGACTGCCCGTAGCCATAGCGCGAAAATACCAGCCCCTTGAAACCGTGGTGGCGGCAGAATTGCTCAGGAAAATCCTTCCACAAAGATACCGAGCCCAGGCCTTCGTGCAGGAATACCACGACCGGGAACGCAGATTCACTGACGCCTACCCACTGATATTCCAGGCGCAGCGGCTGGCCGCGCCAACTTAACTCTGCAAACTGTATCGGCTGGTCGAGTTCTGTGGTGATTGCACTTGTCGCGGCCATCATTACTGGCCTTCCGCCGAACGCAGCTTGAAACGCTGTATCTTGCCGGTTGCCGTCTTCGGCAACTGCTGCGCAAAGCTGATGTCACGCGGATACTTGTGCGGCGCCAGGCGTGATTTGACGAATAGCTTCAGATCATCCGCCAATTCGTTGCAGGCTTTTTCCGGATGCCGTAGCACGACAAAGGCCTTGGTCTTGGTCAGGCCGTCGGCATCGGGCACGCCGATTACTGCGCATTCCAGTACCGCATCGTGGCCCATCAATGCGGACTCAACCTCTATCGGCGATACATACTGGCCGCTGACTTTCAGCATGTCGTCGCTGCGGCCCGCATAGGTG
>JAYSKH010000155.1:0-2890 GCA_043726505.1 Undibacterium sp.
GCCGACAAAATTGAACAGCTCGCCGCCGCGTAAAGGGTATTGAATGACATGCGCGCCAGGGCCTACCCAGTTGGAACCGTAAGGCTCGCGCATATGGGCCGGCAAATCAGCGGCGCGGATCACGCCGCGCCAGGCCATGATGCCGGAGAAGCGCGGCGCATCAGCACCGAACAGTGCTTCGCGTGTACGTGAATGGACGCCGTCGGCGCCGATCACCAGGTCGGCAACCCAGCTTTCGCCATTGGCGCCATGCACGGTGACCCGGCCATCATCGTGCTGTTCGTGGCGGTCAACCTTGACACCGAGCTTGATGGCCGCCGGGTTGCGGCGCGATACGCCTTCTGCCAGCACCGTATGCAGGTCCGCACGATGCAGTGTCATATAAGGATAGCCATAGCGCTCACGCGAGATGGCGCCCAGGTCGAACAGCGGCCACGTCTGGCCGGTATTCCACAGGCGCACGCGTTTGCCTGCAGGTTCAGAAGCGATTTTTTCCAGAGTGGGGCCCAGGCCCAGGCGGTACAGCACGCCGGTGGCGTTCGAGCTCAGTTGTACGCCGGCGCCGATTTCCTTTAACTGTGCCGCCTGCTCCAGCACGGTGACATCGAAGCCCCGGTCAAGTAATGCGTTGGCTGCGGTAAGGCCGCCCAGTCCGGCCCCAATGATGACGATTTTCATTTACTGTCTCACTATTTTTATACTGTTCTCACAGGGCAAAGCACCCCATGCGGCAAGCCGCACCGACATGGCGTGGCAGCTCCGTTGGCGAACCAATATAAAGAATCTGCCAGACGAGCGGAAGCAAAAAGAATTTATCGTTTAATCGAAAAGATTAAATAATCTTTCAGGTATTTATCGAAAATGGTGAATGAATTTGCGCGCAAACGCCGCTCCGGAGCACTCTGAACCGCTCATCAGACGCGCCAGGGCGAGCGCCAGCAATGCCGCCGGCGCAGGCAATTGATAGATTTTTTGGAAATATTGAAGCTTGGGGCGTCAGCGCGCCGCAGTGCTGCGTGTGCGCGTTTTTTTGACAATACCAGCACCAGCCTTGCTGCTGTAGTCCTGCGCCACTTGTTCAAAGACGGTGGACAGATGGCCGAGAATTTCATTGTTGCCGCGGCCTGCGCGGGTAATGCAGTAAAACGGCAGTTCTATCGCCGGAATAATAGGGTACAAGCGGACCTTGAACCGCTGGCAGGCCGCCACCGAGATCGACGGCACCACCGCTACGCCAAAGCCCGCCTCGGCCATTGCGATTGCCGTTTCAAGATGGCCGACCAGGGTGCGCTTGCCGGTCGTAACCGCGGCCAGGCTGAGGTTTTCCTCGACCAGCCGCTGGATAGGCGTCTCGTCCGAAAAACAGATCAGCGGCACGCCTTGCAGCGCACCCCAGGTTGCCGATTCGGCACTAAAATCCGGCCAGTCGTTTTCCTGCATGCCGACGGCAAGCATCAGCCGCGTCGGAAATATCGGCATGCGTTCGACACCGGATTCTTTGCGAAAAAAAGGGCCATAGGCGGCATCGAGCGCGCCATCTTCCACCATGCGCAGCAGTTCAACCGGCGTACTATCGATGACGTCGACCCGCACCAGCGGATACAGGCTGGCAAACCTGCTCAATACGGTCGGCATCAGGCTCACGGCGATGTGCGGCATGACGCCGACGCGCAGCAGCCGCTGCTCTTCGCGGCCTATCTTGCGCAGTTCCAGCGTCGCGTTTTCAATGGTGGCAACGATATGCATCGCCGTAGGTAAAAACATGCGGCCAGCCTCGGTCAGCGCCACCGAACGGGTGGTGCGGTCGAGCAAACGACAGTGCAGCTGGGTTTCAAGCTCGCGGATGATCGCCGACAGCGCCGCCTGCGATAAATGCAGGCGCTGAGCGGTCTTGGTGAAGCTGGAGGCCTGAGCTACTCCGATGAAGACCTTGAGCTGCCTAAGCGAAAGATTCATGACAAGTCTGGCAAAGCGGCGTGGCCGCGAGTTGGGGTGCGTTTATTCTAGCACGCGGCAGCTCAATCACTGCTCAGTTACTGCTCAATCACTAAGGGGCTTCGCCAGCCAAGGAAAGCGCGCCAGCCGCGCGTGCTCGAACTGCGCAATGCGGTCGCGCTGCTGCAGCGCCAGGCCGATTTCATCCAGGCCGTTGAGCAGGCAGTGGCGTGTGAATGGTGCGATGTCGAAGCCGGCTGTGAAACCATCCGCTCCGGTTACGCTCTGGTATTCCAGATCTACTGTCAGACGGCATCCCGCTTCGCTTTCGGCAGCGGCGAACAGGTGCGCCATTGCCTCTTCGCCCAGTTCTACCGGCAGCACCCCATTCTTGTAGCAGTTCTGACGAAAGATATCGGCAAAACTGTAGGCGATGATGACGTCGAAGCCATATTCCAGCAATGCCCACGGCGCATGCTCGCGCGAACTGCCGCAGCCGAAATTACGCCCGGCCAGCAAAATGCGCGCGCCCTGGTAGCGCAGCTGGTTCAGCACAAACTCTTTGTTCAGCGGTCGGGCTGCATGATCCTGCCCAGGTTCGCCGACATCCAGATAGCGCCAGCTATCGAACAGATTAGGCCCAAAGCCGGTGCGCGCTACCGATTTCATGAACTGCTTGGGCAGGATTGCATCGGTATCAACATTGTCGCGGCGCAAGGGCGCAACCAGACCTTCCACTACGGTGATTGCCCTCATTGCAGTACCTCGCCAATCGTCACGCGCACGTCGGCGAGGTGGCCCGCCAGCGCGGCGGCAGCGGCCATTGCAGGACTCATCAGATGGCTGCGCCCGCCTGCTCCCTGGCGTCCCTCGAAATTGCGATTTGACGTTGACGCGCAGCGTTCGCCCGGCGCCAGACGGTCATCGTTCATGGCCAGGCACATCGAGCAACCCG
>JAYSKH010000156.1:0-9903 GCA_043726505.1 Undibacterium sp.
CGCACACAGCTTGAAGCCGAAAAGCTGCGCGCAGGTGCAGCTTTTTTTTTTTCGTCTTTAAAAACAGCTGTCTTTAAAAACAGCTGAGCAGCGCAAAAAGGTGAGAAGCATGCAAAAAACCTTCTCATCTCAAAACGGCTGATGCGTCAACAGGGAATCAACCCCTGTTGTCAGGTTTTCACTAAAGCCGCCTCGATTTGCATTTAAGTAATATACTCATTACTCCGCAAGCTGCCTCGGCTTGGTTTGATGTCCCCGGATTACAGCTTTTTGAAAGCGCGCCCGTTGATATGAGTGAAGTCTTTACGCCGCATGGCCAGTTCAGTCTGCATGTTGATGGCCGGGTTATCGTGTCTGAGGTTACGGGGCCGTGGAACCTGGAATTGGTAAAGGATTGGGCCAGAGAGGTCAATCCTTATGCCGCGGCGATGCAGGAAGGCGGCCCTTGGGGCGGTATTGCCATCATTCACGAGTCCATGCTGGGTACGCCCGACGCCATGGCAGCTTTGGGCGCCGCTTCGGCCTATGCAGTTGCGCACTACGGATGTATCGCCCAACTGGTGGTTGCGACCACGGATGTTGCCGGCCGGCGGGTAGTGGAGCCGGCATTTCGCCGCCTGTATGAGCACGTCTGCGCTTGCGAGTTCTTTGATGACTATGCCGCCGCAAAGGCATGGCTCGATCAACTGGTCATGGAAAAAACTTCAGCATAAGCACGGTCCTGCTGTGCACCCCTAGCATCTCCTCTGCGTTTACTCCCTGGATACTCCCTGGATATTCCTATTGCCGCACGCAATTGTTAGTGATTGTGAATGAATTGGCAATTTTTGGAGCTTCGTGGCAAGCTTCGTCGCCTGAACGCCTTTTTTTGGAGAAAATATGAAACCTGTCATCGCTGTTGTCGCTGCGAGTGTTTTTACCGTCATTACCCTGCCTGTTGCCTTGCCCGCGCATGCGCAGCAGGTTGGTGGCGCCCTTGTCACTGTATCAGGCAGCGCCGACATCAAAGCCGATAACGATCAGGCCGTCGCCACTTTCTTTATCGAAGAGCAAGACAAGGAAAAAGACAAGGCGGCTTCCCGCGTCAATCAGAAAATGAAGGCTGGTACCGACATCATTAAAAGGGAGGACCCGCAAGCCTTGCTGACCACACGTGGCTACTACACTTATCCAGTGTATGCCGACGAGGTCGCGTCAGCGTCAACGTCCGCTCAGCCGCGCAAGCGCACGCAGACCGGCTGGCGCGTGGGCCAGTATCTGGAAGTGAAAACCCTGAACCTGAAGCAGTTGCCTGCCACGACGGCCGCCGTGCAGAAAATGCTGGCGCTGAATGGCCTTTCCTTCGGTTTGTCGGATACCGCTGCTAAAAAATTGGAAGCTGAGCGCCTGGAGGCCAGCTACAAGAATCTGATGGAAAAGGTCTCTGTCATCACCGCAGCAATGGGGCGCAAACCCGCAGATGTGGTCATAGAGTCCGTCAATTTTGATGGCAATGATAATGCCGAGCCCGTTTTCCAGCGAGCGCCGATGATGATGGCGAAATCCTCTCGCATGGATGCGGACGTGGCCGAACCCAGCTTTGAGCCGGGCATCACTACCCTCAATGCCCGTGTTGTAGGCAAGATCAGGCTCAAGTAGACGCTGATTGAGGCATGTACCGATAGACATGCCTCCACATTGCCCACGTGCTGGCGTTGCCGGACAATTGTTTTCCTGTGAAGAAATAGCGGGTATACTTCAGCGTGACCCCAGCTTTCCCTCCAGTAAAATTTCAACTTACAATCATCTGGAACGCTTTGCTTAGGCTGGGACGGGATGCCGGGTGCCGGGGCTGCCGCGGATTAAATCATGGTGGCCTGCCGCCCGATCAAGTATATTGATACTCCAGCTTGTGCCCAGACTGATATCTGAACCTCTATTCCAATAACATCAACGCTGAAAATTCGCATGACATCTCCCCCAAGCCGTAAACCCAAAGGCAGTTTCAAGCTTTTCCCCAAGCGTACCCGCAAAGGCCAATTTGCGGCAGACGCCGCTGCGCAGGAGCGGGGACGTCCGGTCAAGAGGCGGCGCGGCATTTATCTGCTGCCGAATGCGTTCACGACTGCGGCGCTGTTTTGCGGCTTTTATGCGATCGTCATGGGCATGAACAAAATGTTCGACCAGGCGGCGCTGGCCATTTTTGTTGCGATGGTGCTGGACAGCCTGGATGGCCGCGTCGCCCGCATGACCAATACCCAGAGCGAGTTCGGCGCGCAATATGACAGCCTGTCGGACATGATCTCTTTCGGTGCGGCGCCCGCGCTGGTCGTGTATGAATGGTCGCTGAAAGGCATGGGCAAGCTGGGCTGGCTGGCGGCGTTTGTCTACTGCGCCGGCGCCGCCTTACGGCTGGCGCGCTTTAACACCAACATTGCCGTCGTCGACAAACGCTACTTCCAGGGTTTGCCCAGCCCTGCTGCTGCCGCGCTGGTGGCGGGTTTTGTGCTGCTGATGGAGGATCTGCACTTCATCGGCGCAAGCCTCAGTTGGAGCGCCTGGTTCATTACGCTGTATGCGGGCCTGACGATGGTGACCAATGTACCTTTCTACAGCTTCAAGGACGTCAATCTGAAGCGCTCCGTGCCTTTCATTGCACCTTTCCTCATCGTGCTGGCCTACGTGGCCGTGGTCAGTGATCCGCCCAAAGTGCTGTTCGGCCTGTTTGTGCTGTACGGCCTTTCCGGCTACGTTGTCCTGCTGTGGCGCTGGCGCAAGGGCCGTCCTATCAGCATCGTGCAAACCACGGTGGAAGTGCACGACGAAAAGTGAGCATTGCCGGTGTTTGAAATGGACAGGCCACGCCAGGCGAAAGCGGCGTGGCTTTTTTGTTTTTGACGATACTTTATTGCCGGAAACTGCTATAAATTCTTGCACTTTCCACTGATCGCGCTTATAGTCTTTGCATGAAATTTGCGTCTACATCCTTCGCAACATACGCTGCAGCAGGCCTACAAGGCTTGCTACTGCCGCTACCGGCAATTCATCTAGTGCGGTAAACGCGCTAAATCCCCCATTCCCACAATTTGAGCCGTCTTCCCATCCATGTGTGACTTGCAAGGATAGGCGGAAGGGCATCAAGAAAATCATCAGACAGATTCTTTTTGAATCAGACACGCAGGCTTCACTCATCAGGAGAGCAGATCATGGCAGAAAAACTCATCATATTCGATACGACCTTACGCGACGGCGAACAGTCGCCCGGCGCTTCAATGACCAAGGATGAAAAAATCCGCATTGCGCGCCAGCTGGAGCGCCTGAAGGTAGACGTCATCGAAGCCGGTTTTGCCGCTGCGTCGCCGGGCGATTTTGAAGCCATCAAGGCCATTTCATCGACGGTCCGGGAATCCATCATCTGCTCACTGTCGCGCGCCAATGACAGGGATATCGCGCGCGCGGCCGAGGCGCTGGAATCTGCGGAAAGAAAGCGTATCCACACCTTTATCGCGACCTCTCCGCTGCACATGGAGAAAAAACTGCGCATGACGCCGGACCAGGTGTTCGAGCAGGCCAAACAGGCGGTGCGTTTTGCCCGTAAATTTACTGACGACGTCGAGTTCAGCCCGGAAGACGGCAGCCGCTCCGACATGGATTTCCTGTGCCGCGTCATCGAAGCAGTGATCGCCGAAGGCGCGACCACGATCAATTTTGCGGACACGGTCGGTTATGGCGTGCCTGAGCTGTACGGCAATATGCTGAGGACGCTGCGTGAGCGTATTCCCAATTCCGACAAAGCGGTATGGTCGGTGCATTGCCATAACGACCTGGGCATGGCAGTGGCTAACTCGCTGGCAGGCGTGATGATAGGCGGCGCGCGTCAGGTAGAGTGCACGATTAACGGCCTGGGTGAGCGTGCCGGTAATACGGCACTGGAAGAAATTGTGATGGCGGTGCGTACCCGCAAGGACCATTTCAATCTGGACTTCGGCATCGATACGACGCAGATCGTTGCCACCTCCAAACTCGTATCACAGATCACTGGGTTTGCCGTGCAGCCTAACAAGGCAGTGGTTGGCGCGAATGCGTTTGCGCACGCCTCCGGCATCCACCAGGACGGCGTCCTGAAAGCCCGCGATACCTACGAGATCATGCGCGCGGAAGACGTGGGCTGGAGCGCCAACAAGATCGTGCTGGGCAAACTGTCGGGCCGCAACGCATTCAAGCAGCGGCTGGAAGAGCTGGGCATCAAGCTGGAGTCGGAAGCTGACGTCAATGCGGCGTTTGCACGCTTCAAGGAGCTGGCAGACCGCAAGTCAGAAATCTTCGACGAAGACATCATGGCCCTGGTGTCAGACGAAGAGCATGCGCACGACAATGAATACTACCGTTTTGTATCGCTGGCCCAGCATTCTGAAACTGGTGAGCGGCCTGCGGCAAAAATCGTTTTTGCCATCGACTCCAAGGAAGTGACTTGCGATGGCCATGGCAATGGCCCGGTCGATGCGATCGTCAATGCGATTGAATCCCGCACGCAAAGCGGTTCCGAACTGCTGTTGTTCTCCGTTAATGCGATTACGACCGGCACGCAGTCGCAAGGCGAAGTCACGATGCGCCTGTCCAAGTCAGGGCGTATTGTCAACGGCGTGGGTGCGGACCCGGATATTGTTGTTGCCTCTGCGAAAGCTTATCTGTCTGCATTGAATAAATTGCATTCAAAGATAGAAAAGCTGAATCCGCAGATATAAAGGGGCTGGCGTGGGCGCGGAAATGGCCGAAGTTTGGCCAATGCGTGGTCAATATTTGGTCAAGACTTGGTCAACAAGCAGCCAACTATTTGATTCACCATCGCATTTATGCTATATTCACGCGTCTTGCCATTCCGGCAGGACGTGTAAATGCTTGTTTAATCACGATAAAGCGAAGGGTTGCGGGGGCTCAGGTCCTGGTTCTTACTCTTTTTATCGCATGTTAAGGAATATTATGTCTATTGAAAAAAACGCAAAAGCCGCCATCGTTGCGGACAATGCCCGTGGTCAGAACGACACCGGCTCCCCAGAAGTGCAAGTTGCTTTGCTGACTGCACGCATCAACGATCTGAACGGTCACTTCAAGGCTCACGCTAAAGATCACCACTCCCGTCGCGGTCTGATCATGATGGTTAACCGTCGTAAGAGCCTGTTGTCGTACCTGAAAAACAAAGATCTGAATCGCTATCGTTCCCTGATCGAAAAACTCGGTCTGCGTAAGTAATTCATTGCTTTTTACAGCAAAAGTTTTATAGCAAAAAGCCTGCGTCAGTTCACTGTCGCGGGCTTTTTGTCGTTTGTGCAGTACGCAAGACTGGTTTAACGAAGTTAGAAGTTTGCAGTAAGACGACCCTTATTTCAGGAATCGTCCGTGGTGAGGTGAACGACAGCGCCTGAAAATCTGTCGGCAAAATAGAAAGGACGCATTGTGTTTAATAAAGTTACTAAAACCTTCCAGTACGGTCAACATCAAGTTACCCTGGAAACCGGTGAGATCGCTCGCCAAGCCTCCGGCGCAGTCATGGTTTCCATTGAGGATACTGTGGTGCTGGCAACCGTTGTTGCCCGCAAGGATGCCAAGCCAGGCCAGGATTTCTTTCCCCTGACTGTTGATTATCTTGAAAAAACCTATGCTGCCGGGCGTATCCCTGGCGGCTTCTTCAAGCGCGAAGGCCGTCCTTCCGAAAAAGAAACCCTGACTTCCCGTCTGATCGACCGTCCTATCCGTCCATTGTTCCCAGAAGGTTACATGAACGAAGTGCAGGTCATTGTGCACGTATTGTCGGTCAACCCTGAAATCGATCCAGACATCGCCGCAATGATCGGCGCTTCCGCCGCACTGTGCGTTTCCGGCGTTCCTTTCAGTGGCCCGGTCGGCGCTGCGCGCGTTGGCTACATTGATGGCCAGTACGTATTGAACCCAACTTCCACCCAGCTGAAAACTTCGGCAATGGATCTGGTCGTTGCAGGTACAGAGCAAGCAGTGCTGATGGTTGAGTCCGAAGCGCAGCAATTGTCTGAAGAAATCATGCTTGGCGCGGTAGTGTACGGTCATGACCAGATGAAAGCAGTCATCAACGCGATCCATGACCTGGTACGCGACGGTGGCAAGCCTGAAGTGAAATGGGCGCCAGCGCCGAAGAATGAAGTTCTGATTTCTGCTGTCACAGCAGTAGCAGAGCCTCTGTTGCGCGCAGCTTACCAGACTAAAGAAAAGCAGGCCCGTACGCAGTTGCTGAAAGATGCAACTTCATCGGTTGGCGCTGCGCTGGCTGAGCAAGCTGCTGCCAAAGGCGAATCCGCTCCTGATTCCTCTGAAGTGGGCAACATCCTGTTTGACCTGGAAGCGAAAATCGTACGTTCCCAGATCCTGGATGGCGAGCCACGTATCGACGGCCGCGACACACGCACTGTGCGTCCTATTTCCATCCGCACTGGTGTATTGCCACGTACCCACGGTACAGCGCTGTTCACGCGCGGTGAAACACAGGCGCTGGTGATTGCTACTCTGGGTACTGCCCGTGACGAGCAAAAAATCGACGCACTGATGGGTGAATATTCTGACCGCTTCATGCTGCATTACAACATGCCTCCGTTCGCCACTGGCGAAACAGGCCGTGTAGGTACGCCTAAGCGCCGCGAAATCGGCCATGGCCGTCTGGCCAAGCGTGCATTGCAAGCTGCATTGCCATCCCCTGAAGATTTCAGCTACTCAGTACGTCTGGTATCCGAAATCACTGAGTCCAACGGTTCTTCGTCGATGGCTTCCGTCTGCGGCGGCTGCCTGGCGTTGATGGATGCCGGCGTTCCGATGAAAGCGCACGTCGCCGGTATCGCGATGGGTCTGATCAAGGATGGCAACAAGTTTGCCGTGCTGACCGACATCCTGGGCGATGAAGATCACCTGGGCGACATGGACTTCAAGGTAGCCGGTACTGCAGAAGGCATCACTGCGCTGCAAATGGATATCAAGATCCAAGGCATCACCAAGGAAATCATGCAGGTTGCGCTGGCACAGGCTAAAGAAGGCCGCGTGCATATCCTGGCAAAAATGCAGGAAGCCGTACCGCACGGTAAAGCCGAGTTGTCCGACTTTGCGCCTCGCCTGATCACAGTCAAGATCAATCCGGAAAAAATCCGTGATGTGATCGGCAAAGGCGGCGCAGTCATCCGCGCGCTGACAGAAGAAACAGGCACACAGATCGACATCAGCGATGAAGGTATCGTGACGATCGCTTCGGTGGATGCTGCTGCAGGCCAGGAAGCCAAACGCCGCATCGAAGAGCTGACTGCTGAAGTTGAAGTAGGTAAAACTTACGACGGCACAGTATTGAAACTGCTGGACTTCGGCGCGATCGTACAGATCATGCCGGGCAAAGACGGTTTGCTGCACATCAGCCAGATCGCCAATGAGCGTGTGAACGCAGTTGCTGACTATCTGAAAGAAGGCCAGCAAGTACGCGTTAAAGTGCTGGAAACGGACGACCGCGGCCGCTTCAAACTGTCGATGAAAGCTGCAGCAGAAGCTGAGCCTCAACAGCAGTCGGCTCCGCAGCAACAGCCGGAATAATAGTAGAAATAATTAATCGAATGGCGCAAGCTGTTCTGATGACTGAAAAACGCCCGTGTTCAACGGGCGTTTTTTTTATCGGATAGAATCGATTTTTCCCAAAAAAATACGGACATGAGGGTGTGAATATGAAGGAGATAAATACAATGCGTGCGATAGAGATTTCCCAGTATGGCAAGCCGGAGGTATTGAAACTGTGCGAACGTCAGATGCCTGAGTTAAAGGCGGGCGAAGTGTTGATACGGGTATTGGCTGCAGGCATTAACCGGCCTGATGTATTGCAGCGCATGGGGCATTATCCTGTGCCGCCTGGCGCGTCTGATCTGCCGGGGCTGGAAGTTGCCGGTGAAATTGTCGGTGGTGATCTGGTGGGCAGTGGTTTTAACAAGGGCGATCTGGTATGCGCACTGGTGCAGGGCGGTGGTTATGCTGAATATTGCGCGGCTCCTGCAGGCCAGTGTCTGCCTGTGCCTGCCGGTTTGTCGGCGATGGAGGCGGCGTCGTTGCCTGAAACCTTTTTCACCGTATGGACCAATGTATTCGACCGATCGCGGCTATCTGCAGGAGAGACGCTGATGGTGCAGGGCGGTACTTCCGGCATAGGCGTTACTGCGATCCAGATTGCGACGGCGATGGGGCACAGGGTGTTTGCGACGGCGGGTTCGGATGATAAATGCCGGGCCACGGAGCGCCTGGGTGCAGAGCGTGGCATCAACTACAAAACCGAGGACTTCAGGGAAGTCATCAAGTCGCTCACCGGCGGCAAGGGAGTGGACGTGATTCTGGACATGGTAGCGGGCGATTATGTGCCGCGCGAGATTGATTGCCTGGCCGACGATGGCAGGCTAGCGCTGATTGCGCTGCTCGGCGGCGCCACTGCAAATGTTGATCTGGCGCAGGTATTACGCCGTCGCCTCAGTATTTCCGGTTCCACGCTGAGGCCGCGTCCGGTCGCGTTCAAGGCGGCCATTGCGCAGCAATTACGCGCCAAGGTGTGGCCGTTGCTGGAAGCCGGCAAGATCAAGCCTGTCATCCATCAGGTGTTTCCGCTGGAGCAGGCAGCCCAGGCCCACGAGTTGATGGAAAGCAGTAGTCACATTGGCAAGATTGTGCTGCAAGTGGCCTGACGTCTTGTTGCATCGGTTTTTGGGGCAATTCCGGCCGGAATTGCCCCGGTTTTGTTGCCTGATGTTTGGTTTCTGGGCTTTTTTGTGTCGGTTTGCTAAGTTTTATAGGCCTGCTCGTTTGACCCCTTATAGCTCACGGGCTACAATAGAGGGTTAATTGAATTTTGGGTGGCCATGCGACGTATTCTGATAGCCGGTAACTGGAAGATGAATGGCAGCTCTGCTGCCAATGCCGCCTTGCTGGGCGACATCAAGACGGGATTGCAAGCCGATGCCGGCTGCGACGTGCTGGTTTGTCCGCCCGCGCCGTATTTGCTGCAATGCGCCGATATACTGGCCGGCAGCGCGGTGGCGTGGGGTGCGCAGGATGTTTCTGCGCATGTGGGTGGCGCCTATACCGGAGAGATGTCGGCGGCGATGCTGGCGGATTGTGCTTGCCAGTATGTGATCGTCGGACATTCCGAGCGCCGTGCCTATCATCTGGAAAGTGATGCATTGGTCGCGCAGAAAGCCTTGCAGGCGCTGCAGGTAGGTCTGAAGCCTATAGTCTGCGTTGGTGAGACTTTGCAGCAGCGGGAATTGGGCCAGACAGATAATGTCGTGACTGCGCAGTTGCAGGCGGTGCTCGACGTGCTGGATGTGGCCGCGCTGGACAATATTGTGGTGGCCTATGAGCCTGTATGGGCAATCGGCACCGGCAAGACGGCAACGCCGCAGATGGCGCAGGATGTGCATGCCGTTCTGCGTGCGCTGATTTCCGCCAAAGATGTAGGTGCAGCGCAGCGGGTGCAGATTTTGTATGGCGGTAGCATGAAGCCTGATAATGCAAAAGAATTGCTGGCAATGGCTGATATAGATGGTGGCCTGATAGGCGGCGCGGCCCTTAAGGCGGCAGACTTCCTTGCGATAGTGGCAGCTGTTTGAGCGGTTTGAAGGGCGGGCGCAAGGCAGGAATCTCGGCTTGAGTCGCCGTTGTAAGGATTCGGTTCGTTTTTGTGGTTTTTGTGGTGTGGTAATGATTAATTTTAATTGGGTGTATTGAATGCAAACTATGTTCACTTTGGTAGTGATTGTTCAGGTTCTGGCGGCGCTGACGATTATCGGTCTGGTTCTCTTGCAGCACGGTAAGGGTGCTGATATGGGTGCGTCGTTCGGCTCTGGCGCATCCGGCAGTCTGTTTGGTGCAACCGGTTCGTCGAAC
>JAYSKH010000157.1:0-8323 GCA_043726505.1 Undibacterium sp.
GGCCAATGCGCTGCTGGGTCGTGCCGGGGCCAAGGCTGATGACGGCTCATCCTTGTTTGACTGGATAGCATTGGATGGCAGCATCCGTTTCAGGCAGCACGTGATGGATGATGTGTCCAATCTGCCGACCACTGCCTACCGCACGCGTGACGGTAAGATGGTGGCACTGGAAAACATTTCCTCTACATCAAAAGAGCATTACATCGTCGCGTTGCGCGACGTGTCCGGCCTGCACTCCATGCATGATGCCTTGCAGCGCAGCCAGGAACGTGAAAGCTTCCTCAGCAGCCACGACCGGCTGACCAACCTGCCTAACCGCGACATGCTGCGCCTTTATCTGGGCGAGGTATTGAACCGCAAGGACGACAGCAGCCTGATTGCATTGGTATCGTTCCGCGTCAACAGCATACGGCATGCCAATGAAAAATTCGGCGCCTACACCGGCGATGTAATGATACGCCGCTTCGCGGAAGACCTGACCACCAGCCTGCCGCCGGACTGCTTCTGCGCGCGCTTGCGTAGCATCGTATTTTCATTCGTCATCGACAAGGTACGCGATCCTGCCGATACGCTACGCACAGTTGAAAAAATACGCGACAGCCTGTCCAAGGAAATCGATATCGACGGTGCCCGGTTGACGGTACAGCTGTCAGCCGGTATTGCACTGGCGCGCAAGGGAGACCTGGAGCCGGACGACCTGATACGCCGCAGCGAAGTGGCGCTGGACAGTGCGCGCCGCTCCAGCGGTCAGGGCATTGCATTGTTTGACGAAGGCGATGCGCTACAGATCAGGCGCAGCGTTGAAGTGGAAGTCGGCATTGTGTCGGCGCTGAAGCACCGCGAATTCCGGCTGGTGTACCAGCCCAAGGTCACGCATGACGGCAGCATCGCAGGGCTGGAAGCACTGATACGCTGGCAGTCGCCGACGCTCGGAGCAGTGACGCCGGGCGAGTTTATCCAGATTGCCGAGAATGCCGGACTGATACGCGAGATTACCAATTTCGTCGTCGATGCCGCCTGCGCGCAAGTGCGCTTCTGGCTGGATAAATATGGCGCATGCCCACCGGTAGCAATCAACCTGTCCGCGATCGATATTGCACGCCACGACCTGTTGCACCTGATTGAGTCCAGCTGCGCCAAGCACAAGATCGCACCCGAATACCTGGAATTTGAAATCACTGAAACTGGCCTGATCGGTAACGAGGCGCTGGCGATCCACCATCTGGACGAACTGAAGATACGCGGTTTCAGCATTGCGATCGACGATTTCGGCACCGGTTATTCTTCGTTGTCCAAGCTCAGCCATTTCCCGGCGCGCAGCATCAAAATCGACCGCTCCTTTGTTGCGCAGATAGGCTTCAACAAAAAGAGTGAACTGATCATCAAGGCCATTGTTTCACTGGCCCGTATCCTGTCTTGCACGACGGTGGCCGAAGGTGTGGAAAACATAGGCCAGGAACATTTCCTCAAGGCCATAGGCTGCGAATTCTTCCAGGGCTTCCTGTACTACCGGCCCATGGAAGTGCGTGACATTGACAGCCTGCTGCTGACCTAGCACTGCCTGCGCATCCTCAGTGCTTCAGCCCAGCTTCTTCATTAGGTATTTCGGAGAATCCTCGTAACCCTGCCTTTCGTAAAACGCGTGCGACCTCAATCTGCGGCTGTGGCAATGCAGTTCCATGCGGTCGCAGCCGCGCTGCCTGGCCAGTTCTTCGGCATGCTCCAGCAGCAGCTTGCCTATGCCGCGGCTGGTCTGCGTAGTGTCCACGCAAAAGTAACTGACGCGGCAGAAATCGCCGGCCAGCGCAATCTGCGGAATGAAATGCAACGAAATAAAGCCCCGCACCAAGTGGTCCTGTTCGGCCACCAGCAACGCTGCGTCCGGATGGCTGAGCAGTCCCGCAATTTTCTCCTTGATGAAACCGGCAGCTGAATAATCCAGTTGCGCCAGCAACTCCACCAGCACATCGGCGTCGGCCAGGTGTGCATTCCTTATCTGCATCATGGGTTTTCCAGTTCCAGTGTTGAGTTTTTGTCAGTTGCCTGACTATTTCAAATATTGCGAATATTGTAACCAGCATTGGCTGTGTCGGTAGCGCGACAGTTTTAGATAGCAGATCGGGTATATTTAATATAGACCAATTCATATAAGAGACCGGGACCGCTGCGATGACATCCAAACTGCCAGACCATCTGGACATACACCTGATACGCATCCTTTATCTGTTGCTGGTGGAGAAGAACGTGTCGCGGGTGGCATTAAAGCTGAACCAGCCGCAGTCGTCGATTTCAGCGTCGCTGCGCAAGCTGCGCGAATTGACCGGTGATCCTTTGCTGGTGCGCGGCGCCAGGGGCATGCTGCCAACAGAGCATGGCGAGAGCCTGCTGAAACCGGCTAAGCGCATACTGGATGAAACGGAGAGGCTGTTTGCGCAGAAAGCCAATTTTGTCCCGCAGGATGAGGCGCGTACCTTTCACGTGGCCGCGCCCGACTATATCAGTACGGCCTTCTTTGTTGAACTGGTGGCGCGCATGCGGCGCGAATCGCCGAAAAGCCGGCTGGTTATCCATACGCTGGGTGAGGATGTTGATTATGTGCGGCTGCTGGCGGATGGCGAGCTGGATCTGGTGATTGCCAACTGGGATGCGCCGCCAGCGCACCTGCATGTGACCAAATTGTTTGACGATCCCATCATCTGCCTGATGCGTGCCGGCAGCCCCTTTGCCAAACGCAACGCAAACGGGCAGATGTCAGTTGAAGATTATCTGGCCCTGCCGCATGTTGCTCCGTGGAAGGTGTTGCCCGGTTACCATGGAACCATCGATTCTTTCCTTGATCTGCACAACCTGCGCCGCAATGTCGTCGTTGAGTCGGCGTCGTTTCGCATGCTGCCGTACATGGTTGCGCACACAGACCTGGTGTTGACCACAGGACGGCAGTTCGCCCATTTTTACGAAAAATCCTTGCCGCTGAAGAGCTTTGACGTACCGATCAAGTTTCCGCCGTTGCGCTTTTACCAGTTATGGCATGAAAGGGGGCACCAGGCTACCGAGCACAAATGGCTGCGCGCGCTGGTCACCGCGGCAGCCAAGGCCGCGCTGCAATGAGCGCAGCACCCGCGTGCACCGCAAACTGACACACAGAACAGATGTGTCAGTCCTGTGTGTAGTTGGTTGCATTACATATTGGCGGCATCAATTTTGCTTCCACCCTATTTGATATATGCAAATGACGTAATCAGTTATCGCCGTTTGCATATATCAGTCATTACGGCTTCATATAGTATCGGTCTCAGCACAAGCCCAGGCAAGCTAAGACTTGTAATATAAAAAAGTGCATTCCCGAACCTAGGAGACATGATGGAAGATATAACGGCTGATTTAGCAGATGACATGACACATGCGGTAGACGAAAAGCTGCCCATAATGAAACTGACCGCGCTCGGCATGCAGCACGTGCTGGTGATGTATGCCGGTGCAATCGCGGTGCCGCTGATCATAGGCGGTGCACTGAACCTGCCCAAATATGCGATCGCCTTTCTGATCAGCGCCGATCTGTTCTGCTGCGGTCTGGTCACGGTGATTCAGAGCCTGGGCATCTGGAAGTTCGGCATACGTATGCCGGTGATGATGGGCGTGACTTTTGCCGCGGTCGGCCCCATGGTCGCGATGGCTGGCAACCCCAGCCTGGGCATACTGCACATTTATGGCGCAGTAATTGCGGGCGGCGTGTTCTGCATCATCGCCGCGCCTTTCATGAGCAAGCTGATGCGCTTTTTTCCGCCGGTGGTGACGGGTACGGTCATTACCGTCATCGGCGTATCGCTGATGGGTGTAGGCATCAACTGGGCAGCGGGCGGGCAGCCTGTGATTGGCACCGTGGTCAATGGTGTGTTCACCAAGATACCGAATCCGGAATACGGGTCTCCGGTCAATCTGGGCATTGCGCTGGTGGTGCTGGTATCCATCCTGTTGATCACCAAGTACATGAAGGGCTTCATCGCCAACATCTCGGTGCTGATGGGCATGGTGATCGGCTTCGTCATTGCGCTGGCGCTGGGCAAGATCAGTTTTGCCGGCCTTGAAAACGCAGACTGGTTTGCGATGATACGTCCTTTCCATTACGGCTGGCCACAGTTCGATTTCGGCGCCATCGTCAGCATGTGCCTGGTGATGATCGTGACGATGATAGAGTCCACTGGCATGTTCATTGCGCTTGGAGATATCGTTGGCAAGAAAGTGGACAATGACACGCTGGCGCGCGGGCTGCGCGTGGACGGGCTGGGCACCGTGATAGGCGGCATCTTCAATACCTTTCCGTATACGTCATTTTCGCAAAACGTCGGCCTCGTGGGCGTAACCGGCGTGCGTAGCCGTTTTGTCTGCGTGGCAGCAGGCTGCATCCTGATTGCTTTCGGCCTGTTCCCCAAGATGGCGCATATAGCCGCGTCCATACCGCAGTTCGTACTAGGCGGGGCGGGCATCGTCATGTTCGGCATGGTGGCGGCAACCGGCATCAAGATTTTGTCGGGTGTGGATTTTCAGCGCAATCGCAACAACCTGTTTATCGTCGCCGTCAGCATAGGCGCGGGCATGATTCCTATTGTTGCGCCGAATTTCTTTGCGCAGATGCCGCCATATCTATCCACGATCCTGCATAGCGGGATATTGCTGGCGTCGGCAATGGCGGTATTGCTGAACCTGTTCTTTAACGGACAGGGTAACTCGCTGGACGTGCGCGCTTATGCACTGGCGTCGGCGCAAAGTTCAGATCATTAAGGATGGATGTCGTATGAGCAAGACCTTGTTGATAAAAAATGCGCGTGTTGTCGTCACGATGGATGATAGTCGTCGCGAGATCGCTGGCGGCGCGGTATTCATCCGCGATAATGTCATCGAACACGTAGGAGCCAGTGCAGACTTGCCGCAGACCGCGGATGAAGTGATCGATGCTGCTGACCATGCGGTGATACCCGGCTTGGTGAACACGCATCATCACATGTATCAGAGCCTGACGCGCGTGATCCCGGCGGCGCAGAACGGCGAGTTGTTCAACTGGTTGAATAACCTGTACCCGATCTGGGCCAACCTGACGCCGGAGATGGTAAAGGTATCGACGCTGACGGCGATGGCCGAGCTGATCATGTCAGGCTGCACCACGTCCAGCGACCATCTTTATATTTATCCCAATGGCTGCAAGCTGGACCACAGCATAGAAGCGGCGCAGCAGATAGGCATGCGTTTCCATGCGGCGCGTGGTTCGATGAGCGTAGGGCAGTCCAAGGGTGGTTTACCGCCGGACAGCGTGGTGGAGGAAGAATCGGCGATCCTGAAGGATACACAGAGGCTGATAGAAACTTACCACAATGCAAGCCGCCACGCGATGCAGCGCATTGTCGTGGCGCCGTGCTCGCCCTTCTCGGTATCGCGCGAGCTGATGAAGGAATCCGCGGCGATGGCGCGCAGCTATGGCGTATCGATGCATACGCATCTGGCCGAAAACGCCAACGATATTGCGTACAGCCGTGAAAAATTCAATATGACGCCGGCTGAATATGCCGAGGATTGTGGCTGGGTAGGGCCGGATGCCTGGCATGCGCACTGCGTGCAGCTGGATGATGAAGGCATCTATCTGTTCGGGCGCACCGGCACCGGCGTCGCCCATTGCCCATGTTCCAATATGCGGCTGGCGTCTGGCATTGCACCGGTACGCAAGATGATAGATGCGGGGGTAGCCGTAGGGCTGGGCGTGGATGGGTCGGCATCGAACGACGGCGCGCACATGTTAGGCGAGGTCCGGCAGGCGATGCTGCTGCAACGGGTAGGTTTTGGCCCCGATGCGATGACGGCCCGGCAGGCGCTGGAAATCGCCACGCTGGGCGGCGCCAAAGTGCTGAACCGCGATGATATCGGCGCGCTGAAACCCGGCATGTCGGCTGACCTTGTCATGTTCGACCTGAAACGGCTGGGCTTTGCCGGCAGCTGGCACGACCCGGTGGCGGCGCTGGTGTTCTGTACACCGGCCGACGTCGCCTACAGCATCATCAATGGGCGCGTGGTCGTGCGCAACGGTCAGCTGACGACAATAGATCTGGGGAACGTGCTGGAACGCCATAATTCTCTGGCGCTGGCCTTGGCCGAAGCTGCCAGCTAGCCTGGATGCACGGACGAAGCCCAGGGTCTCCCATGCTTCGTTGCAGAGCGAACAATTGGTGCATGACAGGCGGCGTTCGGTAGCCGACAATCAGTTTCCTTCATTTACGCCGTCCCAGCTCGCTGGGAACGAAGAAACTTATGCCTGCTACTTTCCATCTGGGCGATGCGCTGTCTGCTGCCAGCGCGCCTTCTCCTTATGCGTATTACGCAGAACTGACTTCAGCTTCATTGCTGCATGATGCAGAAAACCGCGTCTGGCTCGCTTCCAGCGCCATGGCGGTGGAAGCGGTGCTGGCTGAACCGCTATGCCGCGTGCGCCCCGCTGGCGAAGCTGTGCCCGGTGCTTTGCTGGGTTCCGCCGCCGGCGATATCTTCAGCCGCCTGGTACGAATGAATGATGGCGCCAGCCATTGCCCTTTCAAGCTGGCGGTATCCCGCACACTGGAAAGCGTCGGTACAGAACGCATTGACCGGCATGCCGGCCATACGGCGAGCCTGTTGGCATCGCAGCTTTATTCATCTTCAGCTGATGCATGGCTGGACAGGTTTGCATTGCAGATGCCTGTCTATGTGGTCGCCGGCTTGCTGGGTGTCAGCGATGCGGACCTGCCGGAAATTTTTAGCTTGATGCAGGATTTTGTCGCCTGTCTGGCAGCGGGTTGCGACGATCGGCAACTGGAAGCAGGCAAGCAGGCCGCTGGCCGCTTGGTGGCGCTGCTCGGCACTATGCTGGAGGATGCTCCCTATGATTCAATGTTCGTAAAGGAACAGGGTTTGCTGTCGGTGCTGGCGCAGCAGGCCGCTTTGCTGAGCAGGGCCGACACGGATGTTGTCATCGCCAATGGCATAGGTTTCATGTCGCAAGCGTACGAAGCCACAGCCGGGCTGATTGCGAATACGCTGCATGTGCTGGCCTGCGATGTGGGTTTGAGGCGACAGCTGGAGCAGGAGCCGGGCTTGCTGCAGTGTTGTATTGACGAGGTGTTACGCTGGGATCCGCCGGTACAGAATACGCGCCGCTTTGCCGCCGGCGATTGCCGCATAATGGGGCAGCAAGTCCGTGCCGGCGATACGGTGCTGGTATTGCTGGCAGCTGCCAGCCGTGATCCTGCAGTAAATCCACAACCGTACAGTTTTGACCCGCATCGCCCGCAGCGGCGCTATTTCAGCTTCGGCAGCGGTGTGCACCTGTGTCCCGGCCAGCAGTGGGCGGCGCAGATCGCGCATGCGGCTGTAACTCAATTGTGCAGCATGCCGCTGGATTTTGGCCGGCTGGCGAAGGCGGACAGGTTCCGCGCCTCGTCCAATATAAGAATGCGCCTGTTTGCAGGCGCATGATAAAACAGGGAAAGATCAGCGCATTGCCTTGCACTGGCGCAGTTCGCACCTGGCCTTGAAGGCATTGCCCTGGTCGCAGCTGACACGGTAGATTTCTATCGGTCCTGGCTCCGTCAGTAAACCGGCGCCGTGCTCACCTGTACAGCTATTCTGCTTCGCGAGTTTTTCCACCGTTGCCGATGAGATGCCGGTGCGGAACGGCACTTTTTCTATATCAGGCGTATCTTCTGTAGCAACCGCATTCTGGTCAGGCATCGCCATGTCGGCGGGCAGGCCGTCCAGCTTGATCAGCTTGGATTGTGCGACGCCTTGCTTGCCTTCAGCCTCATCCATCAATTGCAGGCTGGAACGGGCGCTAAGGAAGCCTACTTTGACTTCTTGCCATATGTAGTAGTTTTGTCCGGCCTTGACGTTCAGCACCAGCCGCGACTCATTCTCGGCCTTGGATACCAGTTCATGTCTGCCGGGTTTCACAGATATCACTGCGTAGGTATGGGCTGCGGTTTCCCCTATTACGATGTTATCCAGTTCCAGCTGCATTTTGATGCCGGAGCCCAGCGTTTCGCTGCGATACACATACAATTGCGCCTTCGATTTCTGCGAGGCGAAAGACTTGGCCTGTGCATCCTTGTCGAAGCTTGCCATAGGAACCGACGCGCATGCACTCAGCAGCAAAGAGGCTGCCAAGAGAAGGATAAATTGCAATTGTTTCATTTTCGTCCTGAGGATGGGTTGTAAGTCGTCTTGTTGCATTTAACCAAATTCCTTGCGGTATGGAAAGCAAAACCTCGTTTTTGCACACGGGCCGGCCATATCGGGGTCTGCATTG
>JAYSKH010000158.1:0-25999 GCA_043726505.1 Undibacterium sp.
GTAGACGGTTTGCAAGCCAGGTCAAAAAACGGCTGGAGGAGCGCCAGAGTGAACGCGAGCGTATCGCCCGCGAACTGCATGACACTTTCTTGCAAACCGTCTACGCGCTGATTCTAAAAATCGACAATGTTTTTCACCGGCTTCCTGTCGACGAACCGGTAAAAGCAGAGCTGGAGCGTTCTTTGAATCTTGCCGAGCAAGCTTTCAGCGAAGCGAGGGACTGTGTAAAGGAATTACGCACGTCGCTGCATGAGCAACAGCAGTTTGTGGTTGCCGTCACCGCGATTGTGAGCGGAGCATTCACAGGCCCGACGCGACTCGTCACACAATCGTCAGGCACCTTGCGGCGATTTAAATTGCCTGTCTTTGAAGAGCTTTACGCGATTGCGCGCGAGGCGCTGCTCAATGCTGCCAGACATGCCCGGGCATCTGAAGTGGTCTTTAAGGTCACCTACGGAACCGACGCATTTACAATGCTCATTGTCGATGACGGCAAGGGGATTGATGCCGACGTCCTGAAAGCTGGACAGCGCAGCGGCCACTACGGTTTGCCTGGCATGCGTGAGCGGGCGGTCCAGATCGGCGCGGCGTTTTCTATCACTAGTACAGAGCAGGACGGTACGCGCATAAGGCTGATACTGCCGGCAAGGCTGGCTTACGAGGCTGAGCTACGAGGCTGACCTGCGAGGCTGACTAGATCGCTCTGCTCCAGCTTTGTGTCGTGGCGCTGGCCGTGGCGTTGGCCTTTGCCTTTGCCTGGTTTCGGCTTGTCTGTACATCGGCAGCATTGGTCATCTCGGGAACTTGCTGCCGCTGACAAAACAGTGGCAACCGCAGATGTTGTCGGACTATATACCTGCAAGGACGGCGTTTAAGCAAGCGCCTGCTATCGGCTAGTTTGCCATAACCGCCATGGCTTTTCCTGATATGCCAGTGCGCCTGGCAGCACGAGCGTCCATACTGTACCTGCACCAGCGTGGCTATGCAAAACAAGCCTGGCCTTGATCCGCGCTGCCCGTTCCCGCATGCCCGGCAAGCCCCAGTGGTCCTGGAGCTCACCAGCGGCCATCACGTCCGGCGGAATGCCGATGCCGTTGTCGCGCACCGTCAGGCGCAGTTCGTCCGAGCCGTAGTGCAGCTCCGCGGCGATCTGCGCGGCCTTCGCGTGGCGGTAGGCGTTGGCGATAGCTTCATTGGCGATGGCCAGCGCTTCTTCGTGGACAATCGGATGCAGGCTGCGCTCCTTGCCCGTTATCCGCAGCTGCAGCGGCGCGCCATCTGGCGGGCGCAGGTTGGCGCCAACTAGCTGAAGCGCTTCGCCCAGGTCTATTGGGCTGGTGCCTGTGCGCAGCGCCCGCACCTTGTCGCGGCCCTCTCGCAGTACGTCGCTGGCTTGCAGCAATGCTTTCTCTATCATGACGCGCGCCGGTTCCGGTGTCGGCAGCCGCAGCACTGCCGCATTGACTTGCAGAACCAGTCCATACACCGACTGCAGGAAGGTGTCGTGCAGCTCGCGGGCGATGCGTTCGCGTTCGCTGATGCGCTCTTCCAGCCGCAGCTCCACCTCATGGGCAAGGTGGCGTATGCGCCACCGGTATCCCAGCCAGCACGCAACGAGCAGCGCCAGCGCGCACAGGCTCTTGAACCACCAGGTCTGCACCAGTGTGGGGGCGATGCTGAAGTCCAGCGTAGTGGCTTTTTCATCCCAGATGCCGTCGTAGTTGGAGGCCTGGACCTGGAAGCGGTAGTCACCCGGCCCCAGGTTGTTATAGTAGGCAGCGCGGCGCTGGCCGGCATCCTGCCAGGATTGCTCCAGTCCTTGCAGCCGATAGCGGAAATGTACGCGTTCCGGCATGGTAAGCGCCACTGCCGTGTAGTTGATCTGCAGCGTGTCAGTGCCGGGCGGCAAGTGCATGCTGGCCATCAGCGCTCGCTCTTGCCCTTGTGCGCTGATGGAGCGTATCAGTACTGGAGGCGGCGATACCGTCGCCAGCCGCAAGGCGGGATCGAAACGAAATACACCGGCGGTAGTGCTAACCCATAGGTGGTGGTCTGAGGTCTCTACCAGCGTTGGTGCAGGCAGCGGGAAGGGGGCGTTTCCCTCCAGGCCATCGGAGCTGTCCACGCGTTCGTAGTGCACGCGATAGGCTGCGTTGTCTTCAAGCCGGGCAAGTTCATCCGCCGGAATCCGGTACAGGCCGGTTCCACTATTGAGCCATAGATCGCCGTTGTCCAGCTCAACGATGCCGGATAAACCCTGAAACCCTTGCTCGCCGACCCCGATCACACTAATGAATTTTTCGCCCTGACGTAGCGCCAGGCCGTTTTCACCGCCGGCCCAGACGTGCTTGCCATGCAGATGCAAGGTCGCAATCAGGCCCAGGCCCAGCCCATCTTCCGGCCCCCATTTGCGCCAATGGCCATCCTCCCTTTGCATGAGCCGGTTGCGTGGATAGGCGAACCACAGGTCTTTGCCGTTGCCGGCGAGGGTGCGTGGCGCCTCTTCCGGCAGGCCTTCTTTACCGCCTTGTTTTTCCCAGGAGCCGCTTGGATCGAGGCGGTATACGCTTTTCCCCTGGACTGTCGCCCACAGGCCGCCGGCATTGTCAGCCACCAGGCTATTGATTTGCTCGCCTTCCAGTTCAGGCGGCATGGCGATACGGCGCGCCCGCGTGCCTTCCTTGCGCCACAGGCCACCATAGCTGCCAGCCCACAACACGCCATCGGGCCCACGGTACTCGCTGATGATATAGTCGTGCCACGGAATTTTTGCGCTTGGCCATAGCTCGGTGAAGACAATAGGATCAGACCGCGTTGCGTGAAAGCGGCCGAGCCATGCGCCGCCCTCGGTGTCGGCGGCCATTGCTGTTGCGCTGAGGTTGCCCGGCATCGGCACTTCAGACAGGCGCTTGCGGCGGAATCTGTCGATGCCATTTGCGGTAGCGGCCCAGATATTGCCTTCGCGGTCTTCAAGGACGGCGCTGACGGTGTTGCCGCTCAGGCCCTGACGAGGCCCCGTGCGCTGCACGCCCTGCGTCGTATAGTATTCCAGGCTGTTCCGGCGGCCGACCCACAGGTTGCCGGCCCGGTCGGACAGCAGGCTGTCCACATCGCCCTGCACGTTCCAGTGTCTGGCAGGGGTGACTGCGCTGGCCTGGTTTTTCGGGTTTGCCGGGTTTGCCGAATTTGCCGAATTTACGTTAGAAGGGCGCGTCAGGCGATTCAATTTGTCATTGCGGGCGTCCCAACTCCAGATGCTGCCGTCGGGTGCGTCAAACACCACGCCAGCGCCGCTGTCCGTTGCGGCCTTGGTAAAGTAGTTGGCGCCCGGGGCCAGCGAGTACACACCGAGATTGCCTTGCGCCCACAAAATGCCTTGGTGATCGCGCAACAGTGTTTTATAGCTGCCCGGCGGCAGGGCCCATGATGGCGCGGCAGCCAGCCAGTGCTCGCCCTCCAGGTAGTACATGCCGGCCGTGGTGGCCGCCCATACCCTTCCGACGCCATCTTGCTCGATACCCCACACCGACGCATTCTCCGGCAATCCGTCGTGTTGATCATAGTTACGCAACTTTCCCGCGTTCAGCAGGCTGGCGCCGCCAAAGCGATAGCCTATCCACAGCGCGCCTGAAGGCTGGGCGCTGAGTATGCTGATGGCGGCGGCCGGCAGCGGCGCTTCGTGCGGCGCATAACGTTCAAAACGCACGCCGTCAAAACGGAACAAGCCGCTGGAGCTGCCCAGCCACAGCCAGCCATCAGTGGTCTGGGCCATCGTCAATACAACGGCCGGTGCGCCGTCACGCACGGTCCAGCTGGTATGCTGCAAATTGATGGGAGGAGCTTCCGGCACCGGCTTTGCCGCGTGCGCAGGAAGGCAAGCGAATGCCGACAGCACCACTGAAAGCAGTAGTGAAAACGGCAATAAAAACGGCAATAAAAACGACAATGCATGCCCACCAGTGTTTCTGGTCAGGTTCGCAGCGAACGTGTGAATCCGGGTACCAGTCATGAAGGGCGCTCTTGCTATTTTTTTTTAACATTCTATAACATCGCGGTCGAAACAGGGCGTACTTCGGGGCTATCCTGCACTGCAGGCTGACCCGTTTTTCCGCTGTTTTGTTGTTGCGTAGTTCCACTTACAGCGCCGCATTTTCTCCAGCCGCAAGACCAGCGCATGGGCCGTCACTGGGCCGTCACTGGCCCGTCACTGGCCCATCACTGGCGGCTCACAGGTCATTTCATGCTATAGTTTTTTCGATGAAGCAATACCACTCCTCCGCCTTCGCCTCTGTTGCGCCTGCATTCAAGACCATCTTCCTGTCCATATTCTTATGGGCAGCCATCAGCGCACTCGGCGCGCTGCAAACTTATAGCGACAATCTGCGCATCGGTGTCGTCAGCGATTATTTTCTGTTGCTGAAAACCTGGTTCATCGAGTATGCGATACCGCTGATTGTGCTCAGCGCCTGCCTTAGCATCGCGCTGGAGCGCTGGCCGTCGCTGATTGCCCGCCGGCGCCACGTGGCGCTGCTGTTTATCGGAATGGTGCTGATATTCCAGCCGGCCCAGTGGCTGTACATTGCCTGGTTTCGTGGCTATCTGCACATCAGTAGTTTTGGCGATCTCGGAAATTTGTTGCTGAAGATGCTGCTGGTCGGCTGGTTCTCTACCACGGGCACGTTTGCCGCCATTGTGGCGATCAAGTATGGGGAACAAGCCAAAGCGCGCGAGCTGGCCTGGCAGCGCAGCCAGAACGACATGCTCAACTTGCGCCTTGCATTGGAAGAGCAGCGCATGCTGGCGCTGCGCGCGCAGCTGGAGCCGCACTTTCTGTTCAATGCGCTGAATGCGATCAGCGCGCTGGTGCGCGATGGCGACAAGCCGCTGGCCCTGGGCGGCATAGGCCGCCTCAGCGACCTGTTGCGTTATGCGCTGTCTGCCAGTGTGCGCAATACTGTGACCGTTGCGGCTGAGCTGCAATTCGTGCGCGACTATATTGACCTGCAGCGCCTGCGTTACGGAGCGCGGCTAAAGATTACTGTTGAGGGAGAAGGCCCGCTACTGCACGACGTGGAATGCCCGCCTCTGCTGCTGCAGCCGCTGATCGAGAACGCGCTGCGGCATGATCTTGACTGCCACGATGGCGCTAGCGACATCCTGCTGCGGTTCGAGCGCCAGGGCAGCAGCATGTCGATTTGCGTGACCAATCCGGTAGCCCTGCATTGCGCGCCGAATCCCGGCGCCGGGCTCGGGCTGGCGAACACGCGCGACCGTCTGACGCTGATGCACCCGGCAGCATCCCTGCATGCCGGCATGCAGGGAGACCGCTTCGTTGCCGATGTCCGCCTGCCATTAACAGAAGATTAGCTCATGCCCGTACGTTACCTGATCGTTGATGATGAAGCGCTAGGCCGCGCGAATCTGCGTCTGGCCTTGCAACAGTATCCAGACTGGGTGCTGGCAGCGGAGTGCGACAGCACCGCAGCGGCACGCACGGTGCTGGCTAGCGGCGACATCGACGTGATCTTCCTGGATATCCAGATGCCGGCTGAATCCGGCCTGGCGCTGGCGCTCGACATGAGCCGGCAGCAGGAGCCGCCGCTGATCGTCTTCGTTACCGCCTACAGCGTGCATGCGGTGGATGCATTTGACGTACACGCGCTGGACTACCTGCTGAAGCCGCTGGATGATGCCCGGCTGGCGCAGGCAGTGGAGCGCAGCGCGGCAATGCTCAGTCACCGCCAGCGTGGAGCCTACGGTGCTGCGCTACGTGATTATGTCGATGCCGGTAAGGAGCAGCGTATCGAACGTATCAGCGTGCGCTCGGTCGGCCGCATCGAGCAGATCCGCATCAGCGACATTCACTGGATAGAATCCGCTGGTAACTATGTGGAACTACATCTGGCCGCGCGCAGCCTGCTGCACAGGATGACGCTGAACCAGCTGGAAGCCTTGCTCGCCCCAGAAGAATTCCTGCGCGTGCATCGCAGCGCCATCGTACGGCGTGACCAGATAGAAAGCCTGACCAGCACCGGCGACGGTAGCTGGCGGCTCAAACTGCGCGGCGGGGGCGTGGTGCCGGTCAGCGACCGCTATCTCGGCGCAGTGAAATCGGCTGTGTAGGGGATGTGTAGGGGATGTGCAGGGATGTGACGAGTGTGATGAAATGCCGGGTTTTGGGGATGGCTGCGCTGTTCAAGCCGGTTTTGCGACCACTATACTTGCTGCATTTAGTTGCTGCATTTAGTTGCTGTCCTTACTTGCAGTCTTCACATGCAGTCCTTACCTTCGCCGGAGAGTATATTGGTCCCTCGTTTTTCCCCGTTCAAACGCCTGGTTCTCGCATCCCTTTGTTGTTGCATCGCTGCACCGGCGGCTTTCGCCGCTACCACTGCTACCACCACCGTTGCTGTTACCACTGCTGCTGCGCGGACCCATCTTCAGGCCACTGTTGACGGAGCAATCCGCCCGGTAATGGCAAAGTACGGCGTACCCGGCATCGCGGTTGCGGTGACCGTGGATGGCCAGGTTCTATTTTTCAATTATGGCGTCGCTTCAAAAGCCAGCGGAGCGCCCGTCAACGAGGATACCTTGTTCGAGCTGGGTTCCATCAGCAAGACGCTGACTGCCACGCTGGCCTGCTATGCGCAAGGGCAGGGCAAGCTTTCCTTCGACGAGCATCCCAGCCGCTACATGCCGCAGCTGAAAGGCAGCGCTATTGATGCAGCCAGCGTACTCGATCTCGGCACTTACGCAGCCGGCGGCTTGCCGCTGCAGTTTCCGGATCAGGTTGAAGACAGTGCGCAGATACTCGCCTATTTCCGCGGATGGAAACCCGATGCCGCACCTGGCATGTTGCGCCAGTATTCCAACCCCAGCCTGGGCCTGTTCGGTCACCTTGCAGGGCTGGCGCTAAAGACAGATTTTGCCAGTGCCATCGAGCAGCAGTTATTGCCCGCACTTGGCATGGAGCATAGTTATGTGCAGGTGCCGGGCAGTGCAGTGAAGCAGTACGCCTGGGGTTATGATAGTGCAGGAAAACCCGTCCGCGTCACTCCCGGCGCGCTGGATACCGAGACCTATGGCATCAAATCAACAGCCGCCGATATGATTCATTTCCTGCAGGTCAATATCAATCCGGGCACGCTTGCGGCGCCGTTCCAGCGCGCGGTTGAATGTACGCACGTCGGGTATTTGCAGGTGTCGCCAGCGCAGCAACTGGGCGATATGGTGCAGGGTCTGGGCTGGGAACAATATCGCGGGAATGTCAGCCTGCAGCGCCTGCTGGACGGAAACTCGGAAAAGATGATCTTCGATCCCAATCCTGTTTCCCGGCTCACGCCGCCTCAACCCGCGCCGACCGGCACGCTGTTCAACAAAACTGGTTCTACCAGGGGATTTGGCGCGTACGCCATTTTCAAGCCTGAGCAAAAAATCGGCATCGTCATATTGGCCAATAAAAATTATCCGATTCCGGCGCGTGTCACCGCGGCGTATGCGATCCTGCAGCAGCTGGAGCAGGGTGCCAAGGCAGCAGCGGCCCGATGACGGCTACGGTGCCTGCGCCGGCAATCGCGCAAGCTTCCGGCGATTTAGCCGTTGAGGCGGTTCCGTTTCAAGCCTCCTCTGCTGTCCGTAACTTTGGCATTGATTGCCTGCGCGGCCTCGCTATCTTGCTGGTGGTCGTGCATCACCTTGCTTTGCCGTTCCGCCTGCCGCTAGCCCCCAGCTTGCTGGGCGGCTGGTGGCCAAAACGGCTGATCGACAGCATCAGCTTTAATGGCTATGAATCCGTGTTCATCTTTTTTGTCATTTCCGGTTTTTTGATCACTACCCGTATCATGGAGCGTGACGGCGGCCTCGCGCAGGTAGACCTGCGTCATTTTTATAAGGCGCGGGCACGGCGCATTCTGCCTTTGTTGCTTGTCGTGCTGGCGATATTGTGTGTGTTGGCCTGGTTCGGTGTTGAAGGCTTCGCGCCTTACCCCGGCGAACAAAGCATAGGCGGCCTGCTGGGTTCGGCGCTGACGTTCAGTTTCAACTGGTATGAGGGCCGTACCGGCTGGGCGCCTGCAGGCTGGGATGTGCTGTGGTCGCTGTCGATAGAAGAAGCGTTTTACCTGGGCTTTCCGCTACTGTGCCTGTGGCTGCCGCGGCGCGTACTGATCGGCTTGCTTATCGTGTGGGCATTGAGCCTTGTGCCCCTGCGTAACCTGGTGCCCGCCAGTGATGAAGTGTGGTGGGAAAAAGCCTATCTGCCCGGAATGGCGGCAATTGCCTGGGGTGTGCTGGCGGCCTTGCTGGCACGAAGCTGGCGTCCGGCCCGGCGCGAGGCGCGCGCCCTTGTTGTATTCGGCGCCTTGTGTGTACTGCTGGCGTTCGGGTGGGGCGACATGGTGCACCGCTATCTGTATAAATCCGGCATGTATGGCCTGTGCGTGGGCACTTCCGCGCTATTGCTGGCCTGGCATGCACATCCGCCTTTGCCCAGACGTGGCCTGGGCTGGCTGTCCCGCATGGGTAATATGAGTTATGAGCTGTACTTGTCGCACATGTTCGTAGTATTGGCTGTGGTGGCCAGCTACCGCGCATTGTTGGGTGCAAGCCAGACCTGGACCTTTGTCGTCTATCTGCCGGTGCTGCTGGTGTGCTATGTGCTGGCCGGTGCGTTGCAGCGTTTGTCTGCACGCTTGCAGAAAGCAAGATCCGTTTAATCCGGATACACGTATATGCCTGAGGGCGTAAAAACTCCGCCTACTTTCCACTCATTTGTCCCGCATCTTATGTTCATTCGATCTGCTCTTCTTGCAGCGCTGTTTGCGCTGGCATTGCCAACTGTTGCCACGGCCACCGTGCCTATCATCCAGCAGGACGGCACACCCTATGTGCTCGCGGGCACAACTGTACTGACTGTGCATACCAAAGAACTGCAGCGTGACTATCAGCTGTTTATCAGTGTGCCGTCGGGCTATGCGGCAAACGGGCCGCCATTGCCCGTGGTCTTTGTCACGGATGCTGATTATGCATTTCCGCTCACCCGGGCGATTGCTGCCCGTGTCGGCGGCCATAGCAAGGCGATTGGGCCGTTTATTCTGGTGGGATTGTCGTATGCGCTCGGTGATACGCCCGAATACAGCCGCCGCCGCGACTACACGCCTAGCACCGATGCCAGCGAAACCTATGCGTCCGACATGCCCGGGCGCACGCCGCGTTTTGGCGAGGCAGAGGCTTACCGGCGTTTTATCGCCAGCAGTGTGCTGCCGTTGATCGCGGAACGCTATCGCGCAGATATGGCACGCACGGTCTTTGTCGGCCATTCGTATGGTTCGCTGCTGGGCACACATATCTTGCTGGTGTCGCCCACGCTGTTCAGCAAATATGTGCTCAGCAGCCCGTCGCTGTGGTACGACCACCAGATCATGTTCGCGCGTGAAAAGGCCTACGCGGCCAGTCACAAAGAGATGAAGGCAGATGTGTTTTTTTCCATCGGTGGCCTGGAGGTGGCGAGCGATGGCGATGATACCGATATGGTCCGTGATACGCGCAACTTTGATGCCGCGCTCAAGGCGCACCGTTATGCCGGCCTGCGCACGCAGCTACATCTGTATGAGGGAAAAGACCATCTGGACGTGTTCCCCGACATGATCACGGATGCGCTGAAATGGGCGGTGCCTGGGCGTAAGTAGCGCAGGCGTAGACGCCATCAAGCGGCCGGCTCCTGTGGCACGCGGCTTGCCCTGCCGAAGCGGCGGATTGCCTGCGGCGGCTGCCCCAGCGTGCGCAGGAAGGCGCGCCTCATCCTTTCCCTGTCGGCAAAGCCGACTTCGGCAGCGATCACATCCATCGAGTGGCGCCCCTGTTCCAGCATTAGCCGCGCTGCCTCTACGCGTAGATGCTCAACCGCTTTGGCCGGCGACTGGCCGGTTTCTGCGGTAAAGGCGCGGCTGAACTGGCGCGGGCTGAGCCTGGCCACTTCTGCCAGTTCTTCTATGGACAGGGCATTGCGCAGATGGGCGCTCGCATAATCAACGGCCTTCTGGATTCGGTCTGACTTGGGCTCCAGTTCAAGCAGCGCCGAAAACTGCGGCTGGCCACCCGTGCGCCGGTGGTAAACGACCAGCCTGCGAGCGACCTTGCGCGACACATCCTGGCCGTAGTCTTTCTCTATCATCGCAAGCGCCAAATCTATCGTGGCTGCCATGCCTGCCGATGTCCAGATTGGCCCATCCACAATGAAGATCTGGTCTTCCTCGACAATCACTTTAGGAAAGCGGGATTGCAGTTCACGCGCAAACCGCCAGTGCGTCGTTGCGCGCCGGCCGTCCAGCAAGCCCGCTTCGGCCAGGATGAAAGCGCCGGTGCAAGGGGCCGCAATACGCCGCGATGTCTTCAGCGACCGCCGGATGAAAGCAATCAGCCCCGGCGAAGCGAGATTGGTTTCCAGGCCGGAACCGAACATCAGCGTATCAAAAACAGCATCGTCAAATGGCTGCGTTTCAACGCGGAATCCCGGTGAAGCGGGCACCAGTCCGCCTGCTTCGGAAAGCAGCGTCACGGTATAGGCCTGTTCCTCAAGCACTCGGTTGGCGGTCTCAAACGCGGTGACAGCCGAAAAGGCCAGCAGATGGAAGTTGGGAAAGACGACGAAACCTACGCTGTGCATGATTGCTCCTATGCTGCTCTCTGCATGTCCTAAAACTACAGTATATATGACGTTTGAGACATAGCAAATCCGGCATATTCTAAGACGCAGGCTGTTAATGGCGTCGCCCGCATTTCGGAAAACGCCGGACTGTCGACGGTAATTTGCAATATCAACAACGTGGAAATCTATAACTTAGAGTCAGGGAAAGGTCATACACATGGATCGTCGACTACTCATGCTTGCACTTGGCATGTTTGCAATGGGCACGGACAACTTCGTTGTTGCCGGCATCCTTCCCAGCGTTGCGGCGTCGCTGCATACTACCGTCAGCCTTGCTGGCCAAATGGTCACTGTGTATGCGCTGTCGTGTGCGGTCATGGCGCCGGTAATGGCCGCAGTAACCGGCGGATGGCCGCGCAAGCCGCTGCTGGTCGTCGCACTGGGGGCTTTTGTCGCCGGCAATGCCATCAGCGCTGTTGCAACTGACCTCAATACGGTTCTTTTCAGCCGTGCACTGGCAGGGCTGGGGGCGGCCATGTTCGCTCCCACTGCGCTGGGTGTTGCCGCCTTGCTTGCCGAACCTTCCAAAAGAGGACGCGCGCTGTCTACGGTCACTGCGGGCCTAGCCGGTGCAACGGCGCTGGGCGCGCCGATAGGCACCTTCATCGGCGGCTTTGGCGGCTGGCGCACCACGCTGTGGTTTGTTGCATTGCTGGGGCTGGTTGCAATGGCCGGCGTGGCGCTTCTGCTGCGTTCGGTTCCGCAGCCTGCACGCATCACGCTGCGGCAACGGCTGGCCCCGGTCCGCGATACCCGCATTGCATTGACCCTGCTGACGTCGCTGTTTGCCTTCGGCGGTTTTCTGATGGTGTATACCTATGCCGGCCTGGTGCTGTTTCGCGTGACTGGCGGTGATGAGCGCATTCTTGCCGGCATGCTGCTGGTGTGGGGCGTTGCCGCCACCGCCGGGAATATGTTGTCGGGACGCGTGGTGGACCGTTTTGACAGTCGCAGGATCATCAATGCTGGCCTTTGTATTGCCGTTGTCAATTTCTGCGCGCTGCCGTGGACTTCTTCCCATATGGTCAGCGCGGTCATTGCACTGGCGGTGTGGGGTGTGGTCGGCTGGGGCATTATCGTGCCGCAGCAGCACCGGCTGGTAAAAATCGCCCCGCAATCAGCGCCCCTGCTGCTTGCCCTTAACAATACCGCGACCTATGGCGGCCTTGCCTGCTCGGGCGTACTCGGCGGTATCGTGCTGCTGTTCATGGACGCACGCTACCTCAGCATGGTCGGGGCCGGCTTGATTCTGATCGCCTTTCTGTTCGCCGAGGCTGCGCATTTCTGCATAGTGCGCGAAAGCGCTCCAGGGGCGGCTACTGGTGAAATTGGGGAAGACAAAAAACACTACGCATCAACATGACCGAAAGGAAAAACATCATGGAAAATCCCGACTTCTTTGGCATAAAAATTCCAGACAGCAGCATGGCGCGCGAGATCACGCAGCTGATACGCGATACCGAAAGTGACGTGCTGTTCCACCATTCGGCGCGGGTTTATCTGTGGGGCGCGCTATCCGGGAAACGAAATGGCCTGAAGTTTGATGCGGAATTGCTGTATGCCGCTGCGATGTTCCACGACATCGGCATCACGCACGGCTACCACAACAGCCAGCTACGCTTTGAAGTGGATGGCGCAAACGCCGCGCGTGACTTTTTGCGTGGGTATGGCATAACGGAAGCGGATGTCGAAAAAGTCTGGCTCGCTGTCGCGCTGCACACCACGCCAGGCATCCCGGAGCATATGCATCCAGAGATATCGCTGGTGCAGGCGGGCGCTGGAATGGATATGGCGGGGCGGGGTTACGAACTCTTTACGGAAGAGGAGCGCAGCGCTGTGATTGCTGCCCATCCGCGTGGCCACGATTTTGGGCATCAGGTGATTGATGCCTTCTATCACGGGCTCAAGCACAGGCCTGATAGTACCTTCGGCACGTTCAACGATGATTTTTTGGCTTATAAAGATCTTCGCTTCCAGCGTGGAAATCTGTGCAGCATCATCTTGAATTCGCGCTGGAAGGAGTGATGCACTTCCCACAGCTGTTCGGGGCATCTATGCGGCAGCCATCGTGCTGAGAAAGTCAATAAAGGCCCTGACCTTTGCCGGCGGCAGCTTGCGGGAAGGGTAGAGCGCATACAGCGGGAATTTTTCATCCGGCCAGTCGGGGAACAGGTCTACCAGCAGGCCCTGGTCCAGCAGGTCTTGCACTCCGATGGCCTTGACCTGCGCGATGCCGACGCCGGACAGGCAGGCATTGAGCAGCGTGCCGACATCCGTCAGCAGCAGGCGGCCGGAGGTCTGCACCGGCACCGTCTTGCGGCCGCGGCGGAATTCCCATTCAAACGCCTGGCCGCTGGCAGGGTCGCGCACCTGTATGCAGGCATGGTCTTGCAGGTCGGCGGGTTTTTCCGGGCGGCCATTCCTTTGCAGATAATCTGGCGACGCCACGGTGACGATGCGGGTGTCCAGCAGCTTGCGCGCCACCAGCGAAGACGTGGGTGGAAAACCGAAACGCACGGCCACATCAAAACCATCGGCGACCAGGTCGCCCAGCTGTTCGCGCGTGATCAGTTCCAGCGACACTTCCGGATGCTGCTCCAGAAAGCGGCGGATATGCGGCGAAAAAATCAGCCTGGAAAAGAAGGTATCCACATTCACCCGCAGCCGCCCGCGCGCCACCACCGACGAGCCGGAAGCAACGGTGACTGCATCGCTGATGCCCGTCATCAGCGGGCTTATTTCTTCGTACAGCCGGCGGCCTTCATCGGTCAGCGTGACGGAGCGGGTAGTCCTGTCCAGCAAGCGCACACCTATGCGCGCCTCCAGCCGCGTGATGGCGCGGCTGACGCCGGAAGGGGAAAGCCCCAGCGCATCAGCCGCACGCGCAAAGCTGCCGGCCTCAATAATGGCGGCCAGTACGCTGACGTTGGAGAGTATGCGTCCGTCGAATGTCATGTCGATATCATTTCAAGGTAGATTTCAACGCAGATTTCAATTGGTGATTTAGAGTCATTAACAATGTGAGTAAATGGCAATAAAGTCAATCAATACCCGCTGCTATTATGCATCAACCGTTCGCTTGCGGGTAGTTTGAGTGACTGTAAGTGAACAAATTTTCTGCGCATAAAACGGCGGCCCGCGGGCGGCCCGACATTGAAAGGAAACCGTGTCATGACTCTCAACATCAGCCGGCGCCACATGCTGAAAGCCTCCTCGCTGGCCGCCGTTTCTTCCTTCGCCGGCCTAGCCAGCGTGCGGGCTTTTGCATCCACCGCAACTGCGGCCACAGTGCCGGATTCTGGCACCATGGCACGCAAGGGAGTGGGCAATCCTGCTTTCGCATCCATCAGCCAGCTGCTAGGCCGTGCCGTCAGCGATGGCACTATTGCCGGCGTAGTGGCAATGGGAGCGACCGACAAAGGCTTGGTCTACGAAGGCGCCTTCGGCAAGCGTGACATCAGCAAGGGTGCCGCAGGAGCGGCGATGTCGCTGGACAAGGTATTCTGGCTGGCGTCAATGACCAAGGCCATCACCGCTACCGCCTGCATGCAGCTGATGGAGCAGGGCAAGCTGCAACTGGATCAACCCATGGGCCAGATACTTCCAGAACTGGCGTCGCCGATGGTCCTGGAAGGCTTCGACAGCGCGGGCAAACCACGGCTGCGCCCGGCAAAGCGCGCCATTACTCTGCGCCATCTGTTGACGCACACATCGGGCTATACCTACAGCGTGTGGAGCGACAAGCTCGTGCAGTATGAAAAAGCCACCGGCATGCCAGATATTGCCGAATCAAAGAATGGCGCCTTCAGCGCACCGTTGGAGTTTGATCCCGGCGAGCGCTGGCAATATGGCATCAGCATGGACTGGGTGGGCAAGATAGTCGAAGCCGTCAGCGACCAGTCGCTGGAAGTGTATTTCCGCGAAAACATCTTCAATCCGCTGGGCATGAAGGATACCGGTTTCCTGATCAGTAGCGAGCAGAAGCGCCGCGTCGCCACGATGTATAACCGCACAGCCAGCGGTGGCCTGGATGCGGCGCCCTTTGAGTTTTCCCAGCGACCTGAATTTTTCATGGGCGGCGGAGGCTTGTTCAGCACGCCGCGCGACTACATGGCTTTCTTGCAGATGCTGCTGATGGAAGGCAGCTTTAACGGCGCACAGATATTAAAACCACAAACCGTCGCGCTGATGCGCCAGAACCAGATTGGTGAACTGCAGGTCGCACCGCTGAAGTCGGTGCAGCCAGTCTACTCGCGCGATGCGGACCTGTTTCCCGGCATGGTGCAGAAGTGGGGCCTGTCCTTTGACATCAATGCGCAGCAGGGGCTGGCAGGCCGCAGCGCCGGCAGTATTTCATGGGGTGGACTACTGAACTGCTACTTCTGGCTGGACCCTGTCAAGCGCGTAACTGGTGCCATATTTACGCAGGTTCTGCCTTATTACGACCCCGCCATCGTCAAGCTGTATGCCGGTTTTGAGCGCGGACTTTATGACGGACTAGCGCACGGTTGAAATCCGCTTAAAAACTTTATATATCAACTTAAGGAAGATCACTATGTACGCTATTACCGGAATTACAGGAAAAGTAGGCGGCGCCGTTGCCCGCAGTTTGCTCGCTGCAGGCTTGCCGGTCCGTGCCGTTGTGCGTGATGCAGGCAAAGCAAAGGCCTGGGCCGCATTGGGTTGCGACATAACCGTGGCTGAGATGGAAGATGCGGCGTCCCTCGCGCAAGCCTTCAGGGGAGCGGAGGCGGTGTTCATCCTGCCGCCGTCCGAGTTCGACCCAGAACCCGGCTTTCCACAGGCAAAGCGTGTCATTGATGCAGTATGTTCTGCGCTGCACACTGCGCGGCCGGCAAAGGTCGTGTGTCTGTCCACCATCGGTGCGCAGGCAACCGAGCTTAACCTGCTGACGCAGCGTACGCTGATGGAAGAGGTGCTCAGCACGCTGGATCTGCCGGTGAGCTTTTTGCGTCCGGGCTGGTTCATGGAAAACGCCGCATGGGATGTGGCGGCGGCGCGCGACAGTGGCGTTGTCCCCAGCTTTCTGTATCCGCTCGATAAGCCGGTCCCCATGGTTGCCACGGCGGATGTGGGCCGCGTCGCGGCGCAACTGCTGCAGCAAAGCTGGAGCGGTTGCAGGGTAGTGGAATTGACAGGGCCGCGCAGCATCAGCCCGAACGATATCGCCGCCGCCTTTTCCCGCATCCTCAGGCGGCCGGTGCGCATGGAGGTAGTGCCGCGTGCTGGCTGGGAGACCTTGTTCACTACGCAGGGCATGAAAAACCCGATACCGCGCATCCGCATGCTGGACGGTTTTAACGAAGGATGGATCAGCTTTGAAAACGCCACCTCCGTCATCAAAGGTGAAGTGGAACTCGAAACCGTATTGAAGAGTCTGGTGGATACGACGCCATAAGCTGCATGGCCTGTGTAAGCGGCGTTTGCTGTGCCGACTTGCTAACGCTTCTCTGAATCCGTAGGCAAACTGTTGCACCAGTGTTTTAGCAGGGCGACCGAGACGCAAGTCCGGTCGCTTTTTGCGTTCGGGAGGATGAAATCGTATATGGCGATGATTGCGGATAAAAATATCCGATATGTTATGAAGCCCAGGCTATTTTTCTGAAACCGGCTCGGCCATACCATAAGAACTCATTACTTTTTCAATACCCCCAGAGGAAATCATGTCCAAACTTATGTCTGCTGTTCAATTAGGCCCCTACCAAATCTCGCACCGTGTTGTGCTGGCTCCGCTGACACGCATGCGCGCCGAGCAGGGCGCCATTCCCGGCCCGCTGATGGCGGAATACTACGCGCAACGCACATCCGCAGGCGGCTTCCTGATCGGCGAAGCCACCATCGCCGCCGCCAACGGCAATGGTTATCTGGGAGCGCCCGGCCTGTATGACGATAGCCAGATTGCCGGCTGGAAGCTGGTCACCGATGCCGTGCATGCAAAGGGCGGCCGCATCTTCCTGCAGCTGTACCACGCTGGCCGCCAGTCCAATGTGGATGTGCAGCCGGATGGCGGCATCCCGGTCGGCCCTTCAGAAATTTTGCATGGCGGCGTCGCCTATACCATGGCAGGCTGGGTGCCCAATACGCCCAACCGCGCGCTGACAGTAGAAGAAATTGCCGGCCTCGTAGAAAGCTTCCGTAGCGCCGCTCAGCGCGGCATCGTCGCCGGTTTTGACGGCGTGGAAATCCATGCGGCCAATGGCTACCTGTTTGACCAGTTCCTGCAAGACGGCAGCAACAAGCGCACCGACATCTATGGCGGCTCCATAGAAAACCGCAGTCGCCTGCTGATGGAAGTGACTAACGCGCTGATCTCGGTATGGGGCAGCGACAAGGTTGCCGTTCGCATCGGCCCTAGCGGTTCATGGGGCGACATGAGCGATAGCAACCCGGAGGCGTTGTTCACCTATGTGGCGCAGCAGCTGGCCACGCTGAACCTGGCCTATTTGCACCTGATTGAGCCCCGTATTGCCGGCAATATCGAAGACGAAGCAAAAGACCAGAATCCTGTCGCTTCACAGCTGATACGCAAGCACTACAAAGGCACCATCATTGCCGCCGGTGGATTTAGCGGCGATTCGGCGGAAGCGATCATCAATGCAGGCGATGCCGATCTTGTGGCTTTCGGCCGCCACTTCATCGCCAACCCGGATCTGCCGGAGCGCCTGCGCCGCAAGCTGCCGCTGAACCCGTACGACCGTCCCAGCTTCTTTGGCGGTAATGAGGCAGGCTACACCGACTATCCGTTTTACAGCGCGGAAGCGGTAGCGGCCTGAAGCAGGGGAATATCCGCAGCACATCGTAATGATGTGCTGCGGCTGCAAACTTCATAAGACTCAGAAAGAACGGCGACGGCTCAGCGCCAGTCCAGCAAGGCCGATGGCGAAGATCATCAGCGTTGCCGGTTCCGGCACATCAAAGGTATAGGTGATGATGGCGCTGCCATTGAAACTGGTCAGGTCTGAAGCACCGCCTGTGCCGGGCAAACCGTTGGAGCTCCTGAACCCGTAGCCGATCAGCAGCTGATCACCGGGGATGCCGGTTATGAACTTCGACACGTCGGCAAAGTTGAACAGATGGTCTACCGCAGACGCCACCCCGGTTGTTCGTCCGCCGGAATTTGGATCAGTGACGACCACGGGGATACCTGTCTGCGTGGGCAGGTTGAAGCTTTGGGTGTTGCCGCCGTCATTCTCTGCAAAAACAAACAGCCGCGTATTCATATCCACGGTGTCGGGAAACGGGCCAAGGTCATTGAAGAGCATCGGCGTATAGGTGCCAATGATTTCCACGCTGACGCTTTGCAGCGTGCCGTTGGCAGGATCAAACGGCAAGCCTTTGATGTCGAAAGGCGTAAAGTCGCCAAGGTCTTGGCTGAGGCCGGAAATATTCTGTACGATGGTTGCCGCGTTACCTGAGCTGCTGATGGCTAGCGTCAGCAGTAAGGGGAGTGCCAGAACCAGGGATTTCAAACGCATGATGTTCCTCCAGAAGAATGTATAAAACTGCGTGAATGAAGCAGCGGCCGGAAGTGCGAAGAGGCGGACCTTCTGAACGGCACAGTGCTTGCAAAAAACATAAGCAAATTTCATGCTCATTTGGACAATATTCACGCCGCCAGACGTGCGGTGTCTGGCCTGCCTCTCAAAGCAATTCCACTGAAAAACATTGCAAATCAGCGTTGTAAAAACGGTCGACAGCGTTTCTTGGCGCGGCGCAATAAACATTGAAGCAGGCGCTGAATCCAGTGGGAAATGTTTTGACTGCCGAGGGGCATGAAAGTATCAGCCCAGCATAGGATCAAAAAATGCATTTTCCGGTAGCCGTGCAGTGCTCGGACAATCGATGCACGCAAGCTGGGGTTGGGATATGCTGCAAGGCTATGCCTTCGATTAATAAAAATGATGACAGAAGACATCTTTTCCCTCTGTTAATTTTTTATTCTGCCACCAGATGAAGGCGACTGGAGTTTTACGTTTCCGGACAGATGCCGTTGCGGCGCGCCAGTGCGCCGGCAAAAACGGGCCATCGTGTCATGTCCGGGCCATCAATTAGGACTATCATCACTTAATTACCACCATTTAAGTAAGCACGTTTTCTCAGAAGGAGATCGCCATGACCCGCAAAACCCGTATCGAGCTCTACCGCAATATCGGTATCAGCGCCCACATCGATGCAGGCAAGACCACAACCACCGAGCGTATTCTGTTTTATACAGGAGTGAATCACAAAATCGGTGAAGTGCATAATGGTGCGGCGACCATGGACTGGATGGAGCAGGAACAGGAACGCGGCATCACGATCACGTCCGCTGCCACCACCGCCTTCTGGAAAGGCATGGCCGGTAATTATCCCGAGCACCGCATCAACATCATTGATACGCCAGGCCACGTCGATTTTACGATCGAGGTAGAACGCTCCATGCGCGTGCTGGATGGTGCGGTGATGGTGTACGACTCCGTCGGCGGCGTGCAGCCGCAGTCGGAAACCGTATGGCGTCAGGCCAATAAATACAAAGTGCCGCGTATGGCCTTCGTCAACAAGATGGACCGCGTCGGCGCCGATTTTTTCCGCGTGCAGCGCCAGATCAGCGAGCGCCTGAAAGGCGTTGCCGTGCCTATCCAGATACCGGTGGGTGCGGAAGACCATTTTGAAGGCGTCATCGATCTGGTCAAGATGAAGGCAATCATCTGGGACGAAGCCAGCCAGGGAGTCAAGTTTGAATACCGCGACATCCCGGAAAACCTGAAGGCATCTGCGCAGGAATGGCATGACAAGATGGTGGAAGCCGCCGCCGAAGCGAGTGAAGAATTGCTGGAGAAATATCTGGCAGGCACGCCGCTGACCGAAACCGAAATCAAAGCGGCGCTGCGTAAACGCACTATCGCCAATGAGATCGTGCCTATGCTGGCTGGCAGTGCGTTCAAGAACAAGGGCGTGCAGGCCATGCTGGATGCGGTCATCGACTATCTGCCTTCGCCGGTGGATGTACCTGCGATCAAGGGCCATAGCGAAGACGACGAAGAAATGGAACGCCATCCTTCCGATGACGAGCCCTTCTCCGCGCTCGCCTTCAAGATCATGACCGATCCGTTTGTCGGCCAGCTGGTGTTTTTCCGCGCGTATTCGGGCAAGATCAATTCCGGTGACACGGTATTTAATCCGGTCAAGTCCAAGAAAGAACGCCTGGGCCGCATCCTGCAGATGCATGCCAATGAGCGTAAGGAAATCAGCGAAGTGTATGCCGGCGACATCGCCGCGGCCGTGGGTCTCAAAGACGTGACCACCGGCGATACGTTGAGTGATCCGGAGCACGTCATTATCCTGGAACGCATGATCTTCCCGGAACCTGTGATCTCGCAGGCTGTGGAACCGAAGACCAAGGCCGACCAGGAAAAAATGGGCATCGCGCTGAACCGTCTGGCGCAGGAAGATCCGTCTTTCCGCGTACATACCGACGAAGAATCCGGCCAGACCATCATCTCCGGCATGGGCGAGCTGCATCTGGAAATTCTGGTGGACAGGATGAAGCGCGAATTCGGTGTGGAAGCCAATGTCGGCAGGCCGCAGGTTGCCTACCGCGAAACCATACGCTCGGTGGCCGATGACGTGGAAGGCAAGTTCGTCAAGCAGTCCGGCGGACGCGGCCAGTATGGCCATGCGGTGCTGAAGCTGGAACCGCAACCGCCAGGCAAGGGTTTTGAATTTGTCGATGCGATCAAGGGTGGTGTGATCCCGCGCGAATTCATCCCTGCGGTGGAAAAGGGCATTGTGGAAACGCTCAAGTCTGGCGTGCTGGCAGGGTATCCGGTGGTGGACATCAAGGCCACGCTGATCTTCGGCTCCTACCATGACGTGGATTCGAATGAGAATGCGTTCCGCATGGCCGGTTCCATGGCGTTCAAGGAAGGCATGCGCCGCGCCAACCCTGTTTTGCTGGAGCCGATGATGGCCGTGGAAGTGGAAACGCCGGAAGACTATGCCGGCAGCGTGATGGGCGATCTGTCGTCCCGCCGCGGCATGGTGCAGGGTATGGATGAAATTGCTGGCGGTGGCGGCAAGATCATCAAGGCCGAAGTGCCCTTGTCGGAAATGTTTGGCTATTCGACATCACTGCGTTCCGCGACCCAGGGCCGCGCGACGTACACGATGGAGTTCAAGCATTACGCGGAAGCGCCGCGCAATGTGGCCGAGCAGGTCATGTCACGCAAGGCTGAAGCACGCTAAGCTTTATCTTAAGCAAGGTGTTAGTTGAGTAACAAGTTGTAAAACCAGTCATCGGATACCCCCTGAGGGCGTTGTATACTCACCTGTACAAGTTTAATGGGAGTATCCGATGAAAAAATTAGTTATAGCAGCAGCTCTGGTCGCAGCCAGCGGTTCCATCTTCGCGGCCGATGTCGGCGTCTCCATCAATTTCGCCCAGCCTGGCGTATATGGCCGGGTTGATATCGGCGCCGTGCCTGCACCGCAGCTGGTGTACGCCCGCCCGCAAGTCATCTACGCGCCGCAGCCAGGCATCGTGGTCGATCCTTTGTACCTGTACGTACCGGTCGCGCATCAGCGTAACTGGCGCAGGTATTGCGGCAGCTACCACGCGTGCGGCCAGCCTGTGTATTTTGTGCAGGAAAACTGGTACCGCAATACCTACACACCGCGCTACAGGGAATATATACGCGGCCCAGGACGTGGCCCAGGCCCGGTACGGTATGAAGAACGCCGTGACTACCGTCACGATGACCACCGCGGCCCAGGCTGGGACCGTGGACACGACGAGCATCGTGACCACGGACGCGATGATCACGGACACGATGACCATGGACATGACGATCATCACGGCCGCGACCACTAAGACCGGCGCAGTATCGGTTCTGAGGTTCTGATGTTCCGAACGACAGCGCCCAAAGGGACTCGGTAAAAGCGGCATACTTCGGTATGCCGCTTTTTTATTGGAGGGAGATTTACCTCAGGCTCTCCACACGCTGGCCAGCCAGGGCTGCTGCTCAATAGGCAGCCCGGCGGGGCGGTAGTAGTGTTCCAGCTCGGTAAATCCTGCACCGGCCATAAACGCCCACCACGCCGCCTTGTCATGGAAGGCGCTATAGCGCTGGCGGCTCCAGCCTTCCACATTCTCTCCGCGTGGAAGTGAGCAGAACAGCACGCCGCCGGGTTTGATCGCGGCACGCAGCTGCTTCAGCACGCGCGGCAGCTCGCTGCCCGGTACATGCTGCAATGAGGCATTGGCAAAGATGCCGTCAAAGCGGGCGGCTGGTAAATCCAGCTTTAAAAAATCCTGCTGCCATACTTCGCAGCCGGTATCGGCGCGCGCCATCGCAACGAATTGCTCGCTACCATCCAGGCCGATGGCTGTGTGACCCATGTCCGTCAGCGCCTTCAGGTCGCGCCCCGGCCCGCAGCCGAAATCCAGCAGCACTAACGGCGGCGCGGCGCTGATGTGGCGCAGCAGTGCAGCGATATTCTGGCTGACATCATGGTCGCGCGTGCCTTCGCGGAAATCGGCGGCGACCTGGTTGTAGTTGTCCAGCGTGGCGGCGGTAATGCCGGCCAGATCTTGCTCGTTGCCATCTGGATGGTGTGGGTTGTTCATGTTGATCCTGTTTCTATTTGTTTTCTTTTTTCTGTTTTTGCCGACGTCGGCGTCCGCCCGCAGCTGTTCCTGCACCAGCGTCGCGCGCGCCGCGGCGATCAGTGTCTGCGACAGCTTCTGCATACGCGGCGACTGTACCTTCCACGTGTGCCAGTATAAACGGATGTCCATTGGCCGGTCTGGCGCCAAGTCCACCAGCGCATCCGGCGGTAGATGCGTCGACAAATGCGCCGGCATGCGGTGCAGCATCAGTTCCGGCACCATGCCCCAACCCATATCCAGCGCAATCGCATGCATGAAAGGATCAGATGCGGGAATATAGTGGCAGGGGTAGCTATGCTCAACAATGCCGAAATGCTGCTTCAGATAGGCAGACTGCAGCTTGTCCTTGCGGTTGAACACCACCACCGGCGCTTTTTGCGCGCTGCTGCGCTGCATGCCTTTAGCAAACCACTGCTGGCGGAACGCCGGCGACCCCACGCAACGGTAACGCATGATGCCCAGGCTCTCCGCACTGCAGCCGCGCATCGCATGCGGCTCGGTGGATACGCAGCCCAGCGCCAAACCGGCCTCCAGCAACGCATGCGTATGGTCCTGGTCATCCAGGCTCACATCCAGTAATACTTTTTCTTCACGCAAGAACTCTGCTACTGCCGGCAGCAGCCAGCTGGACAGGCTGTCTGCATTAACGGCCACTGCAATGCTCAGCAGCTCGGCCTGCTCACCGGAAAAATCTGCCTGCAAATCCTGCTCCAGTAGCTGCACACGGCGCAAATGCTGCAACAGGCGCTGGCCCGCATGCGTGGGCCGGCAAGGGCGGCTGCGCACGATCAGCGGGCTGCCCAGATGGATTTCCAGCGCGCGCACCCTTTGCGACACAGCAGAAGACGTCAGCCGCAGCAGCGCTGCCGCCTGTTCAAAGCTACCGCTGTCGATGACAGCCAGCAGCGCTTCGCATTGTCTGGAATCCAGGTTCATAGGGAATAAGGCTTATTAAGATATTTTAATGAATCGTCTGATATTTTAATATTGCTTCATATTTTACCGCTGCGGTAACAAACTATGCGCTGATTACAGAAAAAGAGCGGGGAAAACACGATGTTGTCATTTTATTTAAAAGGCCTGGGTCTGGGCGCTGGCTTGATCATGGCCATCGGTTCGCAAAATGCGCATGTGCTGCGCATGGGTTTGCGGCGCCAGCATGTGGGCCTCACTGTGCTCGCCTGCATCATCTGTGAATGCCTGCTGGTCAGCTCCGGCGTGGCCGGCATGGGCAGGCTGATAGAAGGGCAGCCGTTGTTGCTGCTGGCCGCGCGCTGGGGCGGCGCCGCGTTCCTGTTCTGGTACGGGCTGCGCGCGTGGCGCTCCGCCCTATCCGACCACACGTTAAATGCGGAGGCAAAGCCTGCCGCAGTCAGTACCCGGCAGGCACTGCTGGCCGTGCTGGCGGTCACTTTGCTGAACCCGCATGTTTATCTGGACACCGTCGTGCTGTTGGGCGCAGTAGGAGGGCAGCAGCCGGGGCAGGGTAAATGGTGGTTTGCGCTGGGCGCCATCAGCACTGCAGTGCCGTGGTTTTGTGCGCTGGGCTACGGCGCGCGCTTGCTGTCGCCGTGGTTCGCCAAGCCGCGCGCATGGCGGATACTGGATGGCATAGTGGGCGTGATCATGCTGGCGCTGGCGGTGAGTTTGCTGGTGTTTTGAGCTGGCAGGATTAGCTGTCAGCGGCCAGACGCCCGATTAAACGCCTCGTCTCGTTCTCTGGCTCTGCGTTCGCCGATTGCCCATTGCTGTTCCTGTTTGGTGACGGGGGTATTTTCCTTTTTCATCTGTGCGATGACATTGGGATCGCTGCAACGAACGCCGTGGTTTTTTTCGCAGGCAGAGATCAGGCCTTGGTTGGCTTGCTTGTTCTGGCTGGAGGCTGCGGCCTTGGCCGCCCCGGGAGCCCAGCGGTTTTGCGTGGCAGCGTCCTTCGCATTGCGTTCCCTGCGGCGTTGCGCGAAGTCCTGGTTTTCCTGGTCCCAATTTTTTGCTTCAGCCGGCGGGGCGGATGGAGACGTGTCGATCTTGGTCAACTGCTGCGTTTTCGCGCTCGTGATACAGGGCGTTCCGCTATAAGTAACGGTGCCGCTTGCATCAGCGCATTTGTATACCTGTGCTGATGCGGCGCCAGGCAGCATCAGCAGCATCAGCAGCATGAGCGGCATGAGCGGCATGAGCGGCGCAAACAGTACAAATGGTGAAACAACCGAGCAGGTGAACAGATGGCGCATGGAATTTCCACAAAGGGGTTATCAGGCTCGCCGTCCACCGGAAGGCAGTGCGCGCGAACATTTCTCATATGCAACGGTTTTATTCTGACATGGAAGACATACATCCACAACTCGCACAAGCTGTGGTAGCTGCGGTAGCTGTGGCAGCTGATGAGGCATTGTGACTGAGGGTCTTTGCTATCGCATTGATAAAAACAATCAATTTCTTTAATTTAATAGAAAACAATAATATGGGCAAGCCGTCAAGACTTGCCGCAGATCACATTGCACGTCGCTGATCCGGCCGGCAAGGACAACAACAACACCACCGCCAAACCCAGGAGCCATCATGGACAGCACGCAAAAACCCAAAAGCACAGCAAGCCAGCAATCCGCTTTAACCACTGCCTCCGGCAATCCCGTAGAAGACAACCAGAACAGCATCACTGCCGGCCCGCGCGGGCCGGTGCTGCTGCAAGATTTCCATTTGATAGAGAAGCTGCAGCACTTTAACCGCGAGCGTATTCCGGAGCGTGTCGTCCATGCCAAGGGTTCGGGCGCTTACGGTACCTTCACTGTTACGCATGACATCAGCAAATACACCAAGGCCAAATTGTTCAGCGCCATCGGCAAGCAGACCGAGACTTTCCTGCGCATGTCCACCGTCGGCGGCGAGCGCGGCTCAGCCGATACCGAGCGCGATCCGCGCGGCTTTGCGCTGCGCTTCTATACAGAACAGGGTAACTGGGATCTGGTCGGCAACAACACACCGATGTTCTTCATCAAGGATGGCATCAAGTTTCCCGATTTTATCCACACGCAAAAACGCGACCCGCATAGCAACCTGAAATCGCCGACGATGATGTGGGACTTCTGGAGCAAGACGCCGGAATCGCTGCACCAGGTCACGATGCTGTTCAGCGACCGCGGCACGCCGGACGGCTACCGCCATATGGACGGCTTCGGCAGCCATACCTTCAGCCTGATCAATGAGGCAGGTGAAAGGGTATGGGTCAAGTGGCATTTGAAAACGCAGCAGGGCATCAAGAACCTGCTGCCCGCCGATGCGGTGCGCCTGGCCGGCTCAGACCCGGATTATGCGCAGCGGGATCTGTTCGATGCGATTGCCCGTGGCGATTTCCCGAAATGGAATGTCTACATCCAGGTCATGCGTGAAGATGAAGCGCAGGCCTGGTCTGAGCGCACAGGCTGGAACCCGTTTGACCTGACCAAGGTATGGCCGCATGCAGATTTCCCGCGCATCCCCGTCGGCGTGCTGGAGTTGAACCGCAATCCGGAAAATTATTTTGAAGAAGTAGAGCAGGTAGCACTGTCACCGGCCAATATCGTGCCCGGCCTGGGTTTCTCGCCGGACCGCATGCTGCAGGCACGGCTGTTCGGATATCACGATGC
>JAYSKH010000159.1:0-2093 GCA_043726505.1 Undibacterium sp.
TGCTCAGGCGTTCGCGTTCTGCTGCAACGTCAATTTCCACCTTCAGCATCAGCTTCGCTTCGCCAACGACCGATACCGGCGCCGGAGATTCTGGCAACACGTCTAGCACCTGTACTTCGGACAGCTTGGCCAGCGCCTGCAGATAAGGAGCAAAAGCCTGCATCCTCAGCTTGTCTTCCGCGTTGGCAGCCTGCAACAGCAAAGGCACACGGACGGCAGGCGACAACTGCATTTCACCACGCAGATTGCGGCAGGCATCCGTCATTGCCTTCAATGCAGACATCCAGCCTTCAGCCTGTTCATCGATTTTTTCGGGCTGCGAAACAGGATATGCCTGGCGCATGATGGAGTCGCCAGCTGCGTCCAGCTTGCGGCCAGCCAGCGGTGCGACAGTTTGCCACAGCGCTTCGGTGATGAAAGGAATCACAGGGTGCGCCAGGCGCAATGTCGTTTCCAGTACACGCAACAAAGTGCGGCGGGTAGCGCGCTGCTGTGCTTCCGTACCATGCTGTATCTGCACCTTGGCAACTTCCAGATACCAGTCGCAATATTCATCCCATACAAACTTGTAGATGCTGGAAGCGATATTGTCGAAGCGATAGTCGGCAAAGCCCTTGGCGATGTCGGCTTCGGTGCGCTGCAATGTAGAGACGATCCAGCGGTCAGCCTGTGAAAAATCCAGGTAGCCGGCATCGCAATCTTCTTTGGTATGTTCTTCCAGCCCGCAGTCTTTGCCTTCGGTATTCATCAGCACGAAGCGGGTGGCGTTCCACAGTTTGTTGCAGAAGTTGCGGTAGCCTTCACAGCGGCCCAGGTCAAAGTTGATGTTGCGGCCCAGCGATGCGTAGCTGGCCATTGTGAAGCGCAACGCGTCGGTGCCGTAGGCGGTAATGCCGTCGGCAAATTCCTTGCGTGTCGCTTTTTCAATTTTGGCCGCATCCTTGGGGTTCATCAGGCCGGTAGTGCGCTTGCCGACCAGCTCGTCCACGCTGATGCCGTCGATCAGGTCGATAGGGTCCAGCGTATTGCCCTTGGACTTGGACATCTTCTGGCCGCTGGAATCACGCACCAGCCCGTGCACATACACGGTGTCAAAAGGCACCTTGCCCGTGAAGTGCGCGGTCATCATCACCATGCGCGCTACCCAGAAGAAGATGATGTCAAAACCGGTGACCAGCACCGAAGACGGCATGAACAGTTTCAGGTCCGGCGTTTCATCCGGCCAGCCCAACGTGGAGAAGGGTACCAGTGCGGACGAGAACCAGGTATCCAGCACGTCGTCATCGCGCTTCAGTGCGCCGTTGTAGCCTTGTGCGGCGGCCTTGGCTTTGGCTTCGTCGGCATCACGCGCAACGAACACCTGGCCGTCATCGCCGTACCAGGCCGGGATCTGGTGGCCCCACCATAATTGGCGTGATACGCACCAGTCCTGGATGTTGTTGAGCCACTGGTTGTACGTGGTGCTCCAGTTTTCAGGAACGAACTTGATTTCGCCGCTGGCGACTTTTTCCAGCGCCACTTCGGCTATCGATTTGCCGGGGAAGAAGGTGCCTTCCGGCGCGGGTTTGCTCATCGCCATGAACCACTGGTCGGTCAGCATCGGTTCCAGTACAACACCGGTACGGTCGCCGCGCGGCACTTGCAGCTTATGCGGCTTGACCTGTTCCAGCAGGCCCATTGCATCGAGGTCGGCAACGATCTGCTTGCGCGCGACAAAGCGGTCCAGGCCCTGGTATTTGGCTGGCGCCTGGTCGCTGATCTTGGCTTCCAGCGTCAGGATGCTGATTTTTTCCAGGTTGTGGCGCTGGCCGATGGCGTAATCGTTGAAGTCATGCGCAGGCGTGATCTTCACACAGCCGGTGCCGAATTCCTTGTCGACGTACTCATCCTTGATGATGGGGATTTCGCGGTCAGACAGCGGCAGCTTGAGCATTTTGCCAACCAGGTGCGCATAGCGCTCATCGGTTGGGTCCACCGCCACGGCGACGTCGCCCAGCATGGTTTCAGGACGCGTGGTTGCGACCGTGATGCTGCCGCTGCCATCTGCCAGCGGATAACGGATGAACCACATCGAACCGTCTTCTTCTTCCGAC
>JAYSKH010000160.1:0-18960 GCA_043726505.1 Undibacterium sp.
CCCCAGCGCAGGTCGCCTGCCGCCAGCATGGCCTCGGTATACGCTGCCTGATGCGCACGGTGAAACGCGCCCAGTCCCAGATGAACGATGCCGGGAGCAACCAGGCTACGGTCATAGCAGGGAATGGACGCATGCGCCACCACCGCCTGCAGCTTGCCGTTGTTGAGGAAAGAACTTGATGTAGTCATGATCGATTATTCAGAGTCTGCACGCTGGCACTAGGCCGGTTGAGGATGTTCGCGTACCCGCGACACCAACTGCGTAGGGCTGACAAAGCGCATGGCGATCAACAGCCACAGCAAGGTAACGACCATGTACACCATTGCCATCGCATCTATCGATTGCGGCGCCCTGACCCCGGCGGCAAACACCGCGTAGTACAGCGCGACAACCAGCGTCTGCGTATCTGAACCGGCTGTCATGAAAGTCAATTCAAACATCGCGATCGTACGCACCAGCACCAGCAGCGAAGCGGCCAGGATGCCCGGCGCCAGCAGCGGCACCAGTACATGGCGGAACATCTTGCCGGTGGAAGCGCCGAACACGCGTGCAGCCGATTCCAGATTGGGATCAATCTGCTCGATGAAAGGCGTCATGACAAGAATCACAAAAGGCAGCGCCGGCAGCAGGTTGGCAATGATGACACCCGCCAGCGTACCCGCCAGATGCAGCTGGTACATCAGCGTCGCAAGTGGAATGCCGTAGGTAATCGGCGGCACCATCAGCGGCAGCAAAAACAGGCCTGTCAGCAAGCGCTTGCCCCTGAACTCGCGCCTTGCCAGCGCGTAGGCAGCAGGTACGCCGATGACCAGCGCCAGCACGACAACGGCCAGCACAACCTCTATCGTGACCAGCAGCACGTCGCCGAGCTGAAACTCTTTCCATGCGGCGGCATACCATTCCCAGGTCGTGCCTTCCGGCAGCAGCGTGCCGAACCAGCGCGTGGCGACGGAATTGGTCGCCACCGACGCTATCATCAAGCCCACATTCAGCAGAAAGAAAGTCATGAAGCCGATGACGGCGCTGCTCCATACCTTGCTGGCCCAGTTGACTGGGCGCTTGGCAGAAGAAGCGGGAGCTTTAGCAGAAGCAGAATCTGGCATAACGGATACATTCGGTGTAATTGTTTGCATGATGGACCTCAGCCTTTGCCGCCGGTGACGGGACCGCGATAAAACAAGCCGCGCGCACCCAGCACAGCGGCAACTACTGCCAGCTGCACCAGACCCATGATCATTGCCACGGTGGAAGCCATGGAATAATCGTAATTTTCAAACGCGGCTTCATACGCAGCGATGGAGATGACCCGGGTCGGGCCAGCCGGTGAACCGAGCAGCACCGCAGAGGGGAACACCGAAAACGCCTGCACAAAGGACAGGCAGAACGCCATTGCCAGACCCGGCAGCAGCAAAGGCAGGATGATGTGCCTGAACTGCTTGAAAGGCGTAGCACCCAGCGTGGCCGCCGCGCGCGTCAGCACCGGGTCTATGCCGGTGATGTACGACAGGATCAGCAGGAAGGCGAAAGGAAAGCCAGAGATCACCAGTGAAATCAGCACGCCCCAGTAGTTATGCGTCAGCCGCATGCCGCTGAACAAATGCAGTACCTGCAAGGCTTGAGTGAACCAGCCTTTGGGGCCGAAATAGGTCAGCATGCCTTCGGCGATCAGCACCGTGCCCAGCGTGATGGGTATCACCAGTATCGTCGTGGCGATCTTCTGGTAGCGGCTCTTGCGGCGCAGATGATAAGCGATAGGCAGTGCAATGCCGACGTTGATGATGGTGGCAGGCAAGGCCAGCTTCAGCGTCGTGCCTATCGTCACCCACAGGTTGTCGGTATTAAAAAACTTGATGTAGTTGGCGAACGCGCCGCCTTCACTGGGGTCCAGCGGCTTGAACGACAGCAGCAGGCCGTGGCCGAACGGGTACACGAATACCAGCAGCATGAACAGCACCGCCGGAACCAGCATCCACATGACGGGATCGAGCCAGCGCGAGCCGGCTGCCTGGGCTTTGCCGTGCATCATGCCACCTGCTCCGACGGATAGGCCAGCACGCGGTCGCGCGGCACCGATATGGTCATGTTGTCGCCAGGCTTGGCGTTGCCGGTAGCACGCACGTACAGGCGCGAACGGTCTTGCGTACGCAGCATGAACAGCGATTCGCAGCCGTAGTATTCAACCGATTCCACATTGGCGGTAATGCTGTTGCCTGGATGTTCGCCGGCAGCGCAGATCGTGAATTCCTCCGGGCGAATGGACACCGCTGCGCGTTTGCCCAGCGCCGATTTTGGAATGCCGGTCAGCGAGATGCCAGGGCCGGTCAGATGCGCGCCCTGCCCGTCCTGCGACGAAACATCCAGCACCAGTTCATTGCGGTAGCCCATGAAACGGGCGACGTGCAGGTTGGATGGCTGGCCGTACACTTCCTGTGGCGTGCCTATCTGCTGCACCAGGCCATCTTTCATGACAACGATGCGGTCAGCCAGCGACAGCGCTTCATCCTGGTCATGCGTGACGTAAATTGTCGTGCGGCCCAGTTCGCCGTGGATGCGGCGGATCTCTGAGCGCATTTCCAGGCGCAGTTTGGCGTCCAGATTCGACAGCGGTTCATCCATCAAGATCAGCGGTGGCTCTATGACGATGGCGCGCGCGATAGCGACACGCTGCTGCTGGCCGCCCGATAGTTGCCCCGGCAATTTGTCTGCATGCTGCGCCAGTTGCACCAGATCCAGCGCGCGCTTGACCTTGACGGCAATGTCGGCGCTGGCAGCGCCGCGCATCAGCAGGCCGAAACCGACGTTTTTGGCAACCGTCATGTGTGGGAACAACGCATAGTTCTGGAACACCATGCCGAAGCCGCGCTGCTCCGGCGGCAAGGTATCAATGCGGAAATCGTCCAGATAGATGCCGCCGTCCGACAAGGCCAGCAAGCCAGCCAGGCAGTTCAGCGCAGTGGATTTACCGCAACCGGAAGGGCCGAGCAAAGCGATGAATTCGCCGCGGGCGATATTCATGCTGAGGCCGCCGAGCGCAGCAAGCGGTACATCACCCTTGCCTGCATTCGGGCCTTCAAAACGGCGGGTTACTTTATCCAGGCGCAGGGTTTTAAAATCGTGTTTCATGTTGATTGATCCGGTAACAATTTTTTGCTGACACCCGGGGCGGCGCATTCAAAGACGGCAAACCCCGGGTGTTTGTTGGAGCTGCGCGCGATTAAGCACACAGCTTCGCTGGCTAACAAATTATTTGGCTTTCTGCGTGCCGATTTCCTGGTCCCAAATGCGGAAAGCCTTGACCATTTCCTGCGCGTCCAGTGGTTGGACATGCGGATTTTTAGCAAGCAGCTCTGCATATTCGGGACGGCCGAATTCCTTGATCACATCCTGGCTGGATTGCGGCGCCATGCTGAGCGGCACATTTTTTACCGCAGGGCCAGGATAGAAATAGCCCTTGTCGTAGGTCAGCGCTTGCTGCTCAGGTTTCAGCAGGTAGGCCATCACATCCAGCACGATCTTGGATTTTTCAGCGGACAGGCCTTTAGGCATCATCATGTACTGCGTGTCGTTGACCCAGGTCATGTTCTTGAAGGCGCCCATCTTGAAATTCTTCGGCACTACGCCCAGCGCGCGCGGATTGATGTCCCAGCCTGTGACGGTTACCGTCATGTCGCGTGAGCCTTCGCCGAGTTCCTTCATCACGGCGCCGGTGCCGCCTGGGTAATATTCGATGCAGGAATTCAGTTCTTTCAGGTAGGCCCAGGTCTTGGCCCAGCCGTTGACCGGATCTTTAGGATTCTTGTCGCCCAGCAGATACGGCAGACCCATCAGGAAAGTACGGCCCGGGCCGGAGTTGGCGGGGCGTGCATAGATCAAGCGGTTAGGATTGGCCTTGCACCATGCCAGCAGCTCTTGCGGGCTGCCTGGCACTTGCTTGACTTTATCAGGGTTGTATTCAAGCAGCGGGCCGGCAGGCATGAAGACCACCGCCAGCGCCTGGTCGTGCGCCAACTCTTGCATCTTGCGCACTTCGGGCAGGTAGTTGTCCAGCACATTAGGGAATTTGGCTGCCTGGTCTGGCAGTATCCGGACCCACAGTTTTTGTTCTATGCCGGCGGCCAGGATGTCGGTGCCGCCTAGCACCAGGTCAATATCGCTGCGGTCGGCTGCCTGCATCGCACGCAGCTTGCTCGGCAACTCCGGCGCAGGCGCCTTGGTGAACGTAAACTTGACGTTGGGGTTTTTGACCTTGTAGCTTTCTATCGCGTCCTGCAGCAGAGCCAGCGAGCCTGCGACGTCCACTACGTTGATAGTGACTTGCTGGGCCAGTGCCGGCAGGCTGCCGCCTGCTAACACTACGGCGAATGCGCCGACGATTGCTTTAAACGCCAGGCGTTTGGGAAATGCGGGTTGATTCATGTTTTGTCTCCAATTATTAGAATCTGTCGTCTGGTTCCGTCGCCTTTTATTTTTACGGCGCTCTTATTGCGCAGAGCGGATTTTTCCGCGCTGCGTGAACAAACTTGTTGCGTGCTACCCTGCTGCCGCGCATACGTTGGGCTCGTCCAACGCTACACGCCTTGCTTCCATTCTGTCGTGCCTCTTCTTCCTATAACTTATATGCCTTCTTCGCGAGGCCATAGGCCAGGTCGTGCGCGAGTTCATGCCCTTCGTTTTCGGTAATCCTGTGCTCAGCCACCAGGCGCGCGAGGTAACTGCAATCAACGCGGCGCGCCACGTCATGCCGCGCGGGTATCGACAGGAAAGCGCGGGTGTCGTCATTGAAGCCGACCGTATTGGCAAAACCGGCCGTTTCTGTCGTCAGTTCGCGGAAGCGGCGCATGCCTTCCGGCGCATCGAAGAACCACCAGGCCGGGCCCAGCTTGAGGCATGGATACACGCCTGCAAGCGGCGCCAGTTCGCGCGAATACGACGTTTCATCCAGCGTAAATACGATGATGGAAAGGCGCGGATCAAGACCCAGCTTGTCCAGCAATGGCTTCAGCGCCGACGTGTATTCGGTGCCGCGCGGAATATCAAAACCCTTGTCGCGGCCAAAGCGCGCCAGCATCGCATCGCTGTGGTTGCGCCATGAACCCGGATGGATCTGCATGACCAGGCCGTCCTCTATGCTCATCTTGGCCATCTCCGTCAGCATCTGCGCACGGAACAGCTCTGCCTGTGCGGCGCTTGCCTTGCCGGAAGAAACGATGGCAAACAGGGACTGGATTTCTGCATCGTCCAGATCCGCAGTACGGGCGCTGGGGTGGCCGTGGTCAGTCGAGGTTGCACCCAGTTGCTTGAAGAAAGCGCGGCGTATACGATGCGCCTGCAGGTAGCCGCTCCAGCTGAAGGTATCTTCGCCGGTCAGCTCGCCGAATTTTTCCAGATTGCCAATGAAACCGTCGAATTCCGGATCAACCACCGGGTCGGGCCGGTAGGCCGTCACCACGCGCTTGCTGCCGCCGGCTGTCTGCCAGGGGTCCTTCGCCAGCTTGCTGTGGTGCTGCAGGCTATCGATCGGTGATTCGGTCGTAGCGATCACTTCTATATTAAATCGCTCAAACAGCGCGCGCGGCAGAAACTCCGGCGTTTGCAGCTTGGCGGCGATATGGTCATAAATCGCATCGGCGCTGGTGGTGTTCAATACTTCGTCAATGCCGAACACTTCGGCGAAAACATGGTCCAGCCACATGCGAGACGGCGTGCCGCGAAACAGCATCCAGTTCTTTGCCAGCACATGCCAGATACGGCGCGGGTCGCTTTCCACCGGCGTGCCGTCACGGGTCTTGACGCCGACATCTTCCAGCCGTATGCCCTGACTGAACAGCATGCGGAATACGTAATGATCCGGCTGTATCAGCAGTGCGGAGGGATTCGGGAATGCTTCGTTATCCGCAAACCAGCGCGGATCGGTATGCCCGTGCGGGCTGACGATAGGCAGATGCTTCACGCCGTCATACAGGCTCTGCGTGATGGCACGCGTTGCCGGATCGGCGGGAAACAGGCGTTGCGGGTGCAGCAAAGACATTCTTGACTCCTGGTATGCTCATCAGCCTTACTTTATTCAGGCTGTTCGCTCGTTATTCGTTTCGCTTCTGACTTCTGTTTATTCGCTCTTGCCGTCCTGCTGGGCAGGCAACCTGGCCGGGCTGTCTTTTACACCCCAGCCGCGGGAGAATTCGCGCGTCACCCTTTCCAGATGGGCGCGCATTGCCTTGCGTGCTGCGGCAGGGTCGCGTGCAACAATCGCTTCCAGAATGCGGCGATGGTCGGTCAGCGTCGCCTGGCGCAGCTCCTCGGTCTGGAAATGCTCTTCCATCTTGCTCCACAGCCGGCCGCGCTGGTTCCACAGGTTTTCCAGCACCTCTACCAGCGCGGTATTGCCGGTAGCACGGGCAATGGCCACATGGAAGGCGCGGTCGGCCTTATGGTTGGCGGCGATGTCGTCGTAAAACCTTTCCATGTCCTGCATGGCTTTCAGAATGGCGTCTATGGCGGAATCGGTTGCCATGCGGGCCGCCATTGCAGCCACTTCGCTTTCTATCAGCCTGCGCGCCGACAGCACTTCAAACGGGCCGGAGCCGACTTCATGCATACCGGAGGCGGCCTCGCCTTTTTCGCTGACGTAAATGCCGGAACCGCCGCGCACTTCAATAATGCCTGTCAGTTCCAGCGCAATCAGCGCCTCACGCACCGAAGCGCGGCTGACGTTAAGGTTGGCGGCCAGGTCGCGCTCGGATGGCAGCCGCGAACCGGCTTCTATCTTTTCTTCCTTGATCAGCGCCTGAATGCGGTCTGCCACCACGCGGTACAGGCGGGTTTCACTGACATTGGCTTCTGCTGCAACTGACGGATTTTTGGTCATGATCTTGTTTTTAGGTGTTTCGGAACCGCGAGTTTATCTTCTTTTCAGCAATAAACCTCGCCAACCGGTCAGGCCATTCTAAAGTGGTCAGACCAAAAATGCAATAAGGTCTAGCCAATTTAATTTTAAAATGGCATACTGGTCGTACCAATGTTGCTTTTTGACCTGACCACATGCAGCTCACATGTAGCGAACGTGCAGCGAACATGCAGGCATAGCAGCATTTACGCATCCGTTCAAACCGCCCAATACGCCCAACACTTGCGAGGAATTCGTGAAGATCACAGACGCCAAAGTCATCATTTGCTCACCCGGACGCAATTTCGTCACACTGAAAATCTATACGGATGAAGGCTTGACCGGCATAGGCGATGCAACGCTGAACGGACGCGAACTGTCGGTGGCTTCTTACCTGACGGACCATGTCATCCCCTGCCTGATAGGCCGCGATGCGCACCAGATAGAAGATATCTGGCAATACCTGTACCGCGGCGCTTACTGGCGGCGTGGCCCGGTGACGATGAGCGCCATCGCTGCAGTGGATACAGCCTTGTGGGATATCAAGGCTAAGGCCGCCAATATGCCGCTGTACCAGCTGCTGGGCGGCAGGAGCCGGCACGGCGTCATGGTGTATGGCCATGCCAATGGCAGCGACATAGAACATACAGTGGACGAAGCACTGCGCTATGCCGAAATGGGTTATATGGCGATACGCGCGCAGGCCGGCGTGCCCGGACTGAAAAAAGTGTATGGCGTTTCCAAGGACCAGTTGTTTTATGAGCCTGCCGATGCCAGCCTACCCTCCGAACATGACTGGTCCACGGAAAAATACCTGGACCACACGCCCAAGCTGTTTGAAAAGCTGCGCGACAAACTCGGCTGGGAACCGCATCTACTGCATGACGCCCATCACCGGCTGACGCCGATAGAAGCAGGCCGCCTCGGCAAATCGCTGGAACCCTACCGGCTGTTCTGGCTGGAAGACGCTACACCGGCAGAAAACCAGGAAGCATTCAAGCTGATACGCCAGCACACCGTGACGCCGCTGGCAGTGGGCGAAGTGTTCAATACGATCTGGGACTGCAAAGACCTGATCCAGAACCAGCTGATCGACTATATCCGCTCTACCGTTGTGCACGCAGGCGGCATCACCCACCTGCGCCGTATCGCGGACCTTGCGTCGCTGTACCAGGTACGCACCGGCTGCCATGGCGCAACCGACCTGTCGCCGGTATGCATGGGCGCGGCGCTGCATTTTGATACCTGGGTACCGAACTTCGGCATCCAGGAATACATGCGCCATACAGAAGAAACCGATGCGGTGTTCCCGCATGACTACCACTTCGATAAAGGTTTCCTGCATGCCGGAGAAACACCTGGCCACGGCGTGGACATCGACGAAAAATTGGCAGCCAAGTATCCGTATAGCCGCGCTTACCTGCCCGTGAACCGGCTGGCGCATGACGGTACGCTGACGAACTGGTAGCGTTAAGAACAATGCAAAGCAGGAAGATATACAGATGCCGACCGTAAACCAGGAGTAGATACGTGGTCACACCAACCGCTAACGCCAATAAAAGCGCGCTGAGCATCAGGCTGCATGCGTCGGACAATGTCGTCATCGCGCGCCAGCAGCTGATAGGCGGAACATTGCTGGAAACGGAACAGGTGCAGGTGCAGGGCCTTGTTCCCGCTGCCCACAAGCTTGCCACCGCCGATATCGCGCGGGGCCAGGCAGTAATCCGTTATGGCCAGATCATCGGTTTTGCATCGCAGCCTATACAGGCCGGACAGCACGTGCACACACACAATCTGGCGATGGGCGAGTTTGAACGCGAGCACAGCGTGGGCATCGATGCAAAGCCCACCGATTTTATTAAAGAAGCCGATGCACCCAGCTGGCAAGGCATCGTCCGCGCCGATGGACAGGTTGCTACCCGCAACTACCTGGGTGTACTGACTTCAGTCAATTGCTCGGCCACCGCCGCGCGCGCGATTGCCGACTATTTCCGGCGCGACACCAACCCGCAGGCGCTGGCGGAATTCCCTAACGTGGACGGCGTCATTGCGCTGACACATGGCGTAGGCTGCGGCGTTGACGCCGATAGTGAAGCACTGGCGATATTGCGCCGCACCTTGTCCGGCTATGCGCGCCACCCCAATTTTGCGGCAGTGCTGTTTGTCGGCCTCGGTTGCGAAACCAACCAGATCGGCGAACTTTTTACGCAAAACGGCTTGCAGGAAAACGCTCGCCTGCGCAGCTTTACCATACAGGACAGCGGCGGCACGCGTAAGACCGTGGAGCGCGGCATCGCCATGGTCAAGGACATGCTGCCTGCTGCCAATGCGATACAGCGCCAGCCGCTGCCCATCAAACATATTACTGTCGGCCTGCAGTGCGGCGGCTCCGACGGTTATTCCGGTATTACCGCCAACCCGGCGCTGGGTGCGGCGATGGATATCCTGGTGCGGCACGGCGGTAGCGCCATCCTGTCGGAAACGCCGGAAATTTATGGCGCTGAGCATCTTCTGACACGCCGCGCCAGCCCGCAGATTGCCGAAAAATTGATGGCCCGCGTGCACTGGTGGGAAGCTTATTGCACGCGCATGGGCGCAGAGATGAACAACAATCCATCCTCCGGCAACAAGGCCGGCGGCCTGACGACGATACTTGAAAAATCGCTGGGCGCAGTGGCAAAAGCCGGCAGCACCAATCTGGTGGACGTGCTGGAATATGCAGAACCGGTCAAACACAAGGGCCTGATGTTCATGGATACGCCGGGTTATGACCCGGTATCCGCCACGGGCCAGGTTGCCGGCGGCGCCAATGTCATTTGCTTTACTACCGGGCGCGGCTCCGCCTATGGCTGCGCACCCTCGCCTTCGCTGAAGCTAGCCAGCAATACGGCGCTGTGGAAAAGGCAGGAAGAAGATATCGACATCAACTGCGGCGACATCGCCGATGGGCTGGCGAGCGTGGAACAGCTGGGGCAGCAGATCTTCGACATGATCCTTGACGTCGCCTCAGGCCAGAAGACCAAGAGCGAACTGCACGGTTATGGGCAGAACGAATTCGTGCCGTGGCAAATTGGCGCGACAATGTAAAAAAAGGGCTCAGTTCACAGTAACTGAGCCCTTTTTACTTTGGAATCTCTCAGCGTCAGCTAAAGCTGCGGCTAGCCATGCAGCTTCTTGGCCGTCTCTGCAATCTGCTTGCCCTGGTAGCGTGCGCCGTCCAGCTCATTCTGCGAAGGCATGCGGGAGCCATCCGCGCCGGTAATCGTTGTAGCGCCGTACGGAGAACCGCCGGTGATTTCAGTCAAGCCCATCTGTCCTGCAAAACCGTAATTGAGGCCGACGATTGTCATGCCAAAATGCATCAGATTGGTGATGATGGAAAACAGCGTGACCTCCTGGCCGCCGTGCTGCGTGGCAGTGGATGAAAACGCCCCGCCGACCTTTCCATGCAACGCACCCTTGGCCCACAGGCCGCCGGCCTGGTCCAGGAAATTGGCCATTTGCGATGACATGCGGCCAAAGCGGGTGCCTGTGCCAACGATGATCGCATCATAGTTTTCCAGTTCAGCAATGGCGGCGATGGGCGCAGGCTGGTCCATCTTGTAATGCGATGCCTTGGCGACATCCGGCGGCACCAGTTCCGGCACACGCTTGACGTCAACAATAGCGCCGGCAGAGCGGGCTCCTTCCGCAACGGCATTCGCCATCGCTTCTATATGTCCATACGCGGAATAATACAGTACCAAAACTTTAGCCATGTGAATCTCCTGGTGACGAAAAGGGATGACGAGGGAGTTTGCTAGAACCTGTTTCCAGTTGGCAATCGCGTGCGGGCGGCACACGACACAGCATACCAGAACTCGTTTTCATCGAAGGAGCAGCACAAAATTTTCGGAGGCACAGCCTGCAAACGAAGGGATCGCCGGCTCAATCAATACCACTGCCAGCGCGTGCATGATGAAAGATCAATGCTGCTCAACCTCGCCCTTGTCATCCTTTGCCAACTGGTTTGTCAGCAGCGTCTGGAAACCTTGCAGATCTGCAGCTGCCATATCCGACACCAGCCAGTACTGCATGCCTGCCTGCGTCCAGTGCAACAGCTGGTAACCCTGTCTGGCCAGATGCTGAGGCGCAGTGGCCTGGGCTGAAACTGACTGTGACGCGGAGGGCCAGATATACAGGTTCAGCACATGGCGCTTGTGCCGGTAGATCAGCGCCGCCACGGTACGCTGGCCGACATAATCCAGACGGCCGCCTGCCAGCGGATATTCCTGCGGCGCAAAGTCATACACCGGCGGCGCAAAATCCAGCTTGCCGGTAAACCAGGGTTTGACCGTGTGCTGGTCTGTTGACGCGACATCGGCAAGGTGGTCTGCCAGCAGCGAACGGAAATGGCTGTCGGTAATTTCCTGCGCCAGCCTTGCCTCACCAAAGCCGCCCAAACCACCGGATGGAGGCATCAACAGCACAAAGGCCAACGCTGCCGCGCAGGCGGTAGCCAGGCCGAAATTGATCCAGGCCCAGGGCCAGCCGGTACGCGGCTGTTGCTCGCCTCGCTTCGGCGGACGCGCAGATACCGGCGTCGCCGAGGCTGCACCGGCAACAGCGGCCTGCGTAGTTCCGTCAGCCGCGCCACGCACGGCCAGCTGTATGCGCCGCCGCAAATATTCGGGCGCGGCATGTTGTTCTGCCTGCGTCCTAACGGTGCGGCGCAAGCTTTGCAGCTGTTTCAGTTCTGCGCTGCACGCGGCGCAGCCGATCAGATGTTCGTCCAGCGCCTGCATGTCCTGCGGCGCCAGTTGATTATCGGCATAGGCTTGCAGCAATCTGCTGCTTTCCTGGCAATTCATCCTGCTCCTCCTTCGCCGGCAGACTTCAGATAGCCGAGCAACAGCTTGCGGCCGCGCGCCAGGCGCGACATCACGGTGCCCAGCGGAATGCCGACTATTTCTGCAATTTCCTTGTACGACAAATCTTCAAGCTCTTTCAGCACCACAATTTCCCTGAAGCTGCGGGGCAGCTGCTCCAACGCCCGGTTGACGATATTCTTGGCATCCCGCCTTGCCGCAATGATTTCCGGATTCACGCTGGCATCATAGGACGACACCACATGCTCATCTTCCGCTCCATGTTCGGCCTCATCATAAGCGACATCATGCTGCTCGCGTTTGTGGTCGCGCAGCGACGAATAATACGTGTGCCGCACGATGGTCAGCAGCCAGGCGCGCGCATCCCCTCCCTGGAAACCGGGAAAAAAACGGTAGGCGCGCACATAGGCCATCTGGGCCAGGTCTTCAGCGTCGGGCGTATTCAGCGTCAGCCATCTGGCCAGGTTATAGGCAGCATCCAGATGAGGCAGCACCAGGGCCTCAAATTGCCGAACCAGTTGTTCTTCATCCAAATGCGTATCCATCGTCCCCTGTTGTCCTGATGGTGTAGACCCGGCTGCACGGCGTTTTATTCCCGGAAAAAAGAATATTTTTATTCCGGGAATATTTTCGGCTGCACCGAGTTATGTGGGATGTGGGCAGGCGCACAGGCAAACCAGTTATGCCGCTCCATGCCACCCATTTCGCTGTGCGCGCTCTTTTTGCGGTGCAGCGGCACATTCAACACTTACCCATCGGGAGCATATCATGCAACAAAAGATAGCAAGACGCGATTTCCTGAAACTGGCCGGCATAGGCGGCGTGGTATTTGCGTCCGGCCTTGGCAGCGCATCTTCCGCATTCGCCGCTTACGAGCCGGATTTTTATTTTGTACAGTTGTCCGATACTCACTGGGGTTTTGAAGGCGAGCCCAATCCTGATGCCAAAGGCACCTTGCCCAAGGCCATCGCCGCAGTCAACAGCCTGGCGGAACAACCGGATTTCATCGTGTTCACCGGTGACCTGACGCATACGACCGATGACCCGGCCGAACGCCGCAAACGCATGCAGGAATTCCGCGAACAGATATCGCAACTGAAGGTGAAGCAGATTTATCTGATGCCGGGAGAACATGATGCGTCGCTGGACAATGGCGCCGCCTTCCAGGAATTTTTCGGCAAGACGCACTACCGCTTTGCGCACAAGGGTGTGAACTTTATCGTGCTGGACAATGTGTCCGACCCTACTGCCTCCATCGGCGAAGCCCAGCTGCAATGGCTGAAGGATGAACTGGCCACGCTGGATAAAAAAGACAAATTGGTCGTATTTACGCACCGCCCGCTGTTCGATCTGGCACCACAGTGGGACTGGGCTACCAGGGACGGCGCCAAAGCCGTGGAGCTGCTAATGCCGTTCCAGAACGTGACTGTGTTCTACGGACACATTCATCAGGAACACCATCACATGACAGCGCATATTCCGCACCATGCGGCAAAATCGCTGATCTTCCCTCTGCCTGCGCCCGGCTCTGCACCCAAGCGTACACCGCTGGCCTGGGACCCCGGCCATCCTTACAAAGGTTTGGGTTTCCGCGATATAGAAGCCGAGACGGCAAAACCGGCATTGCAAATTACAGAACTGCCGGTTGTGAAGGCATAGACAGAGACACGCCATGACTAAATCATCCTCATCTCCATCCCTGCTGAAGCGCAGGACCGTACTGCTGGCCGCCGTGGCCGCCCCATTGGTAGCCGCCGGCCTGGGGCGCGCCATTGCCGCTCCAGCTGTCAAGACCATCCGTATCAGTGCCAAGAAATTTGTGTTTATTCCTGCAGAGATCAAACTCAAACGCGGCGAAGAGGTCATTCTGGAATTAAGCACACAGGACGTGCTGATGGGCTTTAGCCTGCCGGACCTGAAGGTGCGCGCAGACCTGGTGCCTGGCAAAACACAGACCTTGCGCATCACTCCAGACAAGGCAGGTGAATACGTGTTCCTGTGCGATGTGTTTTGCGGCTCCGGGCATGAAGACATGTCGGGCAAGCTGATCGTCACAGGCTAAGCGCAGCAGACATAAAGACACTAAGCAGCCGGCCTCACCAGCGGGAGAAATGATCCTCGGTGACGCCGGCCAGCTTGTTCACCTGCCGCGGCTGTGCATCCGGTCCGGATTTGACCCAACCGCTGAACGTGCCTATAGGTTGCACGTAGCGGCTGGCGGCAATGAGCAGGTTCTTGTCCTCGCGGCGCAGGCCTTCCGGCTGGAACCACAGGTCCAGCAAGCCGTCGCTGGTAGTGATATGCCATGGCGCCATCGGGTCGGCGGGGTTAAATTCAAAATGCGCCGGTCCCAGGCTAAACAACTGTCCGTCCAGCCATAGCGCGTTTTCCTGCTCGCCGAAATAACCGGCCTGCAGATTGAAGCCAATATCCAGCCCATGCGCAGAGGCCCAGCACCATGAGGTTTCCCTGCCGAGGAAGCCGCTGGAATAGTCAAAGCTCGCAACACCGCCGTCCAGCGTATACCGCTTGCCGAATGCGCGCACTTCGCCGTACAGCGGCATGCCACCCGATTTTTGCGTCGCATGCACGGTGCCGCCTCGCACCGGGCCAACTGCCAGCAGGAAAGGCGCGGCGGCGTTGGCGTCTATATTCGCATCTATGTCGAACTGAGGACCACGCAGCCGAAGCTGATAACTATTGCTGACGGCATCGTGACGATAGCTGATCTGCTTGCCAAGGAAACTGAAATTACTGGCAGCACCCGTTGCAGGTTGCGGCCCGATACTGGCAGTGAGGCCCGGAATGCCATCCTGCGACAGGCTGCCGACTTCCTTGCCCTGCCTGCGGTCGAACGCATAGGCAAACGCGGTATTGATCCAGCCCAGATCCACGATAGCGATGCCGCAAAAAATATCTTCTGTCGCCAGCGCTACATATTGCCAGCGCTTGTGGTGGAAGTAGCGCCATAGTGCGCTGCGGCTGTGCGGCTGGGCCAATGCACTCCAGTCCAGCTGCGGCAAAGAACCTGAAAACTTGCCGCAATGCGGCTGCCCCTGTTCGTCCAGCAGTTTGCCGGGAGCACCGGGCAGTGGTTGCGCAAAAACCATGGAGTCCTTTTAATTGACGAGGCCATTGGAACTGTACAAAGCACAATACACGATGCGGCACCGGAAGGCTATATGCTGTCAACCCGAGCCTGCCTTACAGACAAAGCAGATACGGGCAAAAAAAAATCCAGACAGATGCACTGCCTGGATTTCGGTGGTGGAGCTTCTTTTTGCGATGAAGGCGTCGCGTCTACAAGTGATATTTAAGCGGAATATCAAGCTGCCTTGTAGCGTGCGGCCGCGTGCATGCGGGACAGATTCGGTCCCAAGTACTTGCGCGCAGCGTCGAAGCTATTCCAGTCGGCTGCATCCGGCAGCGACGGGATCGTGATCAGCTCGCGCTGGTCCAGGCCGGCCAAGGCTGCATCGACCATTTCTTCCGCAGTCATGACAATTTCCGTTGGCAGGTGCTGCACAGGCACGCCAGCCTTGTCCCAGAAGTCGGTGCTGGTTGCGCCTGGCAATACGGCCTGCACCTGTATGCCCTTGTCGGCCAATTCATGGTGCATCGATTGCGTAAAGTTGACGACGAAGGCTTTGCTGCCGCTGTAGGTGCCGTTCAGCATTTCAGGCGCTAACGCGGCGATGGAAGCGATGTTGATGACGATGCCGCTGCCGCGCTGCGAGAAGCTGGCTGCCGCGCCGCCGGACAGGCGGATCAGTGCAGTCACGTTCAGCTGTATCATTTCTTCCATCTTGTCCAGGTCGGAATCCAGCAGCTTGGCCGTTGCGCCGACGCCGGCGTTGTTCAGCAGCAAAGTGATTGCGCTGTCATTGCGCAGGCGCTGTTCCAGTTTCAATACGTCTGCCTTGTTGGTCAGGTCGGCAACGATGATTTCCATCTTGCGGCCGGTTTCCGTACCCAGCTTTTCAGCGAGGATGGACAGGCGCTTGTGGTCGCGGGCTACCAGGATCAGGTCGTAACCTCGGCGGGCAAGCCGGTCTGCGTAGACAGCGCCTATGCCGGAAGATGCGCCTGTGATCAGGGCTGTACCTTTGTTGGTCTGTGCGTTCATGGTGATTTCCTTTTTTACAATTATTTAAAAGATGGCTGATTGATATCAGAAACCGGAACGCCATTCACTGAATGCCTATGTCCGGGTTGACAGGAATCAGTGTATGGCCTTACCCTGATGACATAAATGACGTAGATACCTCCTTTTAGGACGCCATCATGAAACGCATCGGTTTTATCGTTTTCCCCGGTTTTCAGATTCTGGACACAGTGGCCATGTCGGTGTTTGAACTGGCGAACATGGCAATGAAGCAGCCGACCTACCAGATAGAAACACTGTCTGAACATGGCGGTGCCGTCATCAGCTCTTCTGGCATCAAGGTGGATACGGTAGCGTTTGGCGGCACCACTTTCGATGCGGCCTTTGATACGGCGATGCTGGCCGGGGCCATGGCGCTGGAGCCGCAATCACAAGGCCTGTATGATTTCCTGAACCGCACGCTGCTGGTGTCGCGCCGTACCGCCAGCATCTGCACCGGCGCCTTCATCCTGGCAGAGGCCGGCATACTGGACGGACGCCGGGCAACGACGCACTGGTACCACGCACGCGAGCTGCAAAAGCGCTATCCGAAAACCAGGGTGGAGGAAGATCGCATTTTTATCGTTGACGGATCGGTGTGGACTTCCGCCGGCATGACTGCATGCATAGACCTGTGTCTGGCCATGGTGGAAGAAGATCTGGGTGTGGAAGTGTCGCGCAGCATCGCGAAGAAGATGGTCGTCTATCATCGCCGTAGCGGCGGGCAATCGCAGTATTCAGCCTTGCTGGAACTGAGCCCGAAATCGGACCGCATACAGTCGTCGCTGGTTTATGCCAAAGAAAACTTGCGCAACAGCCTGTCGGTAGAAGAACTGGCGGAAGTGGCGCATCTGAGCCCGCGCCAGTTCAGCCGTGCATTTGCCGAAGAAACCGGCCAGACGCCCGCCAAGGCGATAGAAAACCTGAGGGTGGAAGCGGCGCGCAACATGATAGAAGAAGGCCGCCACCCGATTGATATGGTGGCGGCAGAAACAGGCTTTGGCGACCCGGAGCGCATGCGCCGTGCTTTCCTGCGCGCATTCGGCCAGCCGCCGCAGGCGATCAAGCGGGCAGCCAAGAACCTGGCCGCTGCCTGATAGCTAACGCAAAATGGGGGCGGCCTAGCCTCCTGCTGCAGCCAGACGCAAAGACAATGCGACCCCCTCTGCCGCCAGCGTAATTTCAGGCAGTGAAGGGAAGCTTGGGGCGATGCGTATATGGCTGTCACGCGGGTCTATGCCGTACGGAAAAGCAGCGCCTACCACGGTCAGCACGATGCCCAGGCCCTTGGCCAGTTCCGCCGTGCGCTTGGCCAAACCCGGCGGGGTTTGCAGATCAATGAAATAACCTCCCTGCGGACGGCTCCAGCTCACGTTTGGCATGCCTTGCAGCTGCTGCGTGAACTGCGCATGCACAGCATCAAATTTCGGTTTCAGCAATTGCCGGTGCTGCTCCATCAGCGCTTCCACATTGGCACGGTTTTTGAGGAACTTGACATGGCGCAGCTGGTTGACCTTGTCTGGGCCTATGCTGCGTATGCCTGCATGTTTTAACCACCATGCCAGGTTGGTTGGAGACGAGGCCATGGCGGCCAGGCCCGAACCGGCAAAAGTCACCTTGGACGTGGAGGCAAATACGTAGGCGCGGTCTGGATTGCCGGCCTTGACGCATTCTTCCAGCATATTGGGAATAGCGATTTTTTCTTCGCCCAGATGGTGGAAGCGGTAAGCATCATCCCACAACAAGCGGAAATCCGGCGCTGCGGCAGGCATGGCCGCCAGGCGGCGTACTACTGCATCGGAATACACGGTGCCGGAAGGGTTTGCGTATTTAGGCACGCACCACATGCCCTTAATGCTCGCGTCTTTCGCCACCAGCGATTCGACCAGGTCCATATCGGGACCATCGTCGTTCATCGGGATGCTGATCATCTTGATGGCCAGCGCCTCGCAGATTGCGAAATGCCGGTCATAGCCAGGCACCGGACACAGGAAGCTGACCGGTTCCTGCGATATCCAGCGCGCACTGCCTGTTGCGCCGTACAACAGGTGGAAACTGATCAGGTCGTGCATCAGCGACAGGCTCTTGCTGCCGTCGACAATGATTTGCGCAGACGGCAGATCAAGCAGCTCGCCGAACAGCGCGCGCGCTTCCGGCAGGCCGGTTGCGCCGCCATAATTGCGGGTATCGGTGCCTTCCGCCGCCAGATAGCCATCCATCGCGCCCAGTAGTGCATTGGACAAATCCAGCTGTTCCGGCGAAGGCTTGCCGCGCGACATATCGAGCTTAAGACCCTTTTGCTGGAATGCCTGGTACTGCTGTTGAACTTCTGCTGCACTCATGCGTATCTCCGGTAGCTAACAATATCTGTTGCCCCATCATCCGCCGCAGTGGCATGTATGAACAGATATAGATTTAAATAATAAAGACCATAACAGGACGCAGGCCAGCCCGGGCAGCTAGATTTTTGCAAACAAGCCTTCGGCAAACTCTACAAATGCACGGATCTTGGCTGCGCGGTGGTGTTGCTGCTGAAACAGCACCGATACATCCGGCCCCGGTGGGGACCAGTCTTTGAGGATGGGCACCAGCAGACCGGCGCGAATGGGTTCTGCCACCGATACCGACATATGCTGCACGATGCCGGCGCCTGCCTTGGCAGCTTCTATCAGCGACTCCACATGGTCCATTGCCAGCAGGGCTTGGGGCAAATGCTGCAATTTTTCGCCGTCTTTTTCAAATATCCACGGCCGCAGCTGGCGCGAATTAGGCTTCAGGAAACTAAGGCAGGGGAACTGCACCAGTTCTTCCGGATGCGCAGGAACGCCATGTTTTTCCAGAAAGGCTGGCGCTGCGCAGCAGATATAGCTGGTCTTGCAGATACTTTTCGCAATCAGGTTGGAACTGGGCAGCTCGCCTATGCGGATCAGCACATCCACGCCCTCCTCCACCATGTCGATATTGCGGTCACCGACCGTGATTTTCAGCGTGATATCGGGATAGGCTGCCATAAAGCGCGGCAAGGCGGGGGCGACATACTGGCGGCTAATGATGCTGGGCATATC
>JAYSKH010000161.1:0-2624 GCA_043726505.1 Undibacterium sp.
AAAGCACATGCTCGACTACCACGCCTTGTTTGAAGCGACTCCCGGCTGCTACCTGGTGCTGGCGGTGGACCTGACGATAGTCGCCGTCAACGATGCCTACCTGAAAGCAACGCTGACAAAACGTGAAGCTATCCTCGGCCGCCCCCTGTTTGAGGTCTTCCCCGACAATCCTGAAGAGGTAGGCGCCACCGGCGTCAGCAACCTGCGTGCATCGCTGATGGCCGTGCTGAAATACAAAAAACCCGACACCATGGCGGTGCAAAAATATGATATCCCGCTGGACAATGGCGGCTTTGAAGAGCGCTACTGGAGCCCGGTGAACTCGCCGGTGCTGGGGCCGGATAATGAAGTCAGCCTGATCATCCACCGCGTGGAAGACGTGACAGAATTCATGCAGACCAACACACAGCATGAAGAACAGAAGAGACTCGATGAATCTCTGAATGAATCACTGAACGAATCACTGCGGAAACGCGCCGACAATGCGGAATCGGAAATGTACCGCAACGTGCACGCGCTGCAGCAGACCAACAAGCAGCTGAATGCGCTGAACGAAGCCTGGTCGCAGCTGGCGGCCATTGTCGATGGCTCCGACGACGGCATCATCAGCGCCAGCCTGGACGGCATAGTGCTTAGCTGGAACGGCGGCGCACAACGGCTGTACGGCTATCGCAGCGAAGAGGCGGTAGGCAAGACCATGGCTTCCCTGACTGCACCTCCCGGCTTGGGCAAGGAACGCCATGCGCATGAGATGCGGCTGCTGGACCGCATCCGCGAAGGCCAGCACATAGAACACTTTGAATTGCAGTCGGCGCGCCGCGATGGCACGCCAGTGAGCGTGTCGGTCACGATGTCGCCCATTGTCAATATACAGGGGCAGATTGTCGGCGCCTCCAAGATCGCTCGCGACATCACGCGGCACAAGGCCGTGGAAAGGATGCTGCGCGAACAGAGCGAGGAGATATCAAAGAAAAACGCCGAGCTGGAAACCGCCAACAACATGAAGTCGGAATTCCTGGCCAATATGTCGCATGAGCTGCGCACGCCGCTGAATGCCATCATCGGCTTTTCCGCCGTCATGCGTGACGGCCTGCTGGGCGAAGTCAGCGATGTTCAGCGCGAATACCTGGGCAATATCCACAGCAGCGGCGAACACCTGCTGTCGCTGATCAACGATATCCTTGATCTGTCCAAGGTGGAAGCGGGCAAGATGCGCGTAGAGTTCGAGGCCATCGATGTCGCTTCGCTGCTGAAGCATGCACTGTCCATTGTCACGGAAAAAGCGGACGTGCAGCAGATACGGCTGGATCTGGATGTGGCCGGGGAGCTGCACGGACAGCCCGCCGGCGTCGTTGCGGATTCGCGCATGCTGAAGCAGATGATGTACAACCTGCTGTCCAACGCCGTCAAATTCAGCCACACAGGCGGGCGCATCCATGTGAAGGCCGACATCGTAAACGCTTCTCAGGTCGGCATGTTTTCTGCACCTTCGGTATGGGCGTCGCTGCACATGCCGCTGCCGGGGCGGCCTTCCGAGCAATACCTGGAGCTGAGTGTGGAAGACCGCGGCATCGGCATTCCTCCGGCCAGCCTGGACAAGCTGTTCCTGCCCTTCAGCCAGCTGGAAACCGGCATGCAGCGCAAGTTCCAGGGCACCGGGCTGGGCCTGGCGATGGTGCGCAAACTGGTGGAAATACATGAAGGCACGGTCGGCGTCGCCAGCGCCGAAGGACAAGGCACCTGCTTTACGATGTGGCTGCCGTTACGAAAACCGCTGAGGTAGCTGTTGCTATCGACGCTGCAATAGCCTCTGCAATCGCTGTTGCTATAGCCTGTTTATACTCCGTAACTTTGTTCCATCTCCAAGTGCAGCCAAACATACCTCTCGCCCGATGTCGCTCAACAAAAAACCCTATCTGCGCAATTTTTTATCTTTATTTTACGCCCCTCACCCTAACCCTCTCCCGCACGCGGGAGAGGGGATTGTCTCCGATGTGCCGGTAAAACCCCCTCTCCCGCGTGCGGGAGAGGGCTGGGGTGAGGGAAGCGGTGCCAAGGTGGAAGATTTATTGCTACGGACCAGAAATAGATAAAACTCGACGAGTTTTCGTTGAGTATCGGACTTATTCAGAGCTTTCTTAAGATATTCGTTACGGCGAGCTTACGGCGATAATAGATTCCGCCCTCCCTAGAAAAAAGGGGGCGGATGGTGGTGCTACATCACAATAGTGACTGCCTGTTCTATCTATTACGGCGCAGGTGTCAGATCCTGGCCATTGATGGTCGGGCTGATACCGAAAGTGCTGGTCGTGCTGCCGGAACGGCCTGCATTATCCGTCACGCGGGCCACTGCCTTGACTGTGGTCTGCCCTGCCGGCATGACCAGCGTGCCGCCCACTACCCAGCCGAAGGTGCTGCGTACGCCGCCTGCATCTTTTTCGCTACCGGCGATATTGAACAGCGGCGCCAGATTCTGCCCTGCCGGTACCACGTTGCCGTTAGGCTGGCGCAGCGCCACATCGAAGGTAAATTCCAGGCCGGGAATGAAGCGATTAGGGCCGTGTGCGGTGATCTGCGCGCCGTCCAGTATCGTGCCACGGTCTGCATCTGCCTTGCCGTCGCCG
>JAYSKH010000162.1:0-8248 GCA_043726505.1 Undibacterium sp.
AGCGGCACGGGGTTCGCGCCGATCAAGTCGATATTGGAAGACGTGTTCAAACGCAAGCTGACGGCCAGACCCATGGTGCTGTACTGGGGCGGCAGGCGCAGTAAGGATTTGTATTTATCTGACCTTGCCGCACAGTGGGCGCAGAACCAGCCCAACTTCAGTTTTGTGCCGGTTTTGTCGGAACCGGAACAAGGCTGGACCGGCAGAACAGGCTTTGTACACCGCGCCGTGATGGAAGATATTCCTTCGCTGGCCGGACATCAAGTGTATGCCTGCGGCGTGCCGGCGATGATCAATGCGGCCAGGCGCGATTTTGTAGGCGAATGCGGCTTGCCGCCGGATGCTTTTTTCTGCGATGCTTTTGTCAGCACCGATACCATAGTGTCCGGCTGAAGCTTAAATTCGGTTTCTGAGCTTCAGGCATTACAACATCGTGCTCAGCATGCGGCGCGCGCTTTCCAGTTGCGGCAGCAACGAGGCAAGGACCTGCTCATGCGTGTAGCGCGCAGTGGAGGCGACGACGCTCATAGACGAGACCACACGGCCTGCCGCATCACGCACTGGAACGGAGATGGAGCGCACGCCCAGCTCCAGTTCTTCGTCGCACAACGAGTAACCGTGGCGGCGTACTTCTTCCAGTATTCCCATTATTTCATCAACGTCTGTTTTGGTATGCGGCGTCAGCTGGAAACGGCGGCTGCGCTTCAGCAGGTTTTCTGCTTCTTCAGGCGGCAATGCCGCCAGCAGTACGCGACCCGTGGCTGCGCAGAAGGCCGGCAGGCGTGAGCCCAGGCTCAGGCCATTGCTGAGGCTGCGCCGCGTGGCCGCGCGCGCAACAAACACGACTTCGGTATTGTCCAGCACCGCCAGTGAGCTCGACTCGCGCGATCTTTCGCTGAGCGCTTCCAGAATGGGTTGTACTATTTTCGACAGCGGATTGGACGTGACGTAAGCATGGCCCAGGCGCAATACCCGTGGTGCCAGCTTGAAATATTTTCCATCCCATTCCACGTAACCTAGGCGCTGCAGCGTCAGCAGCGAACGGCGCGCCGACGCCCTTGTATGGCCCGTGATTTCCGCTGCTTCGCTCAGCGTCATCGCGCGGTTCTGGATGCCGAAAGCTTCGATGATGGACAGGCCTTTTTCCAGGCCTGCCACATATTCTTTTTCTTCGCTGCTACGGGCTTGCGGGCTAACTTGGCCGTCAGTACTGCTTGTCATCGCTGCTCCTAGTGTTCGCTTTGCGAACATTATATACAATTTTGTTGACGGTTAAAGGGGGGAGAACTAACGTAGGTCAGACGCCAGAATGCGTGTTTCACGATGGAGCTTCATCGAAATGCGTAGCCCGGCGTACTCAAAACTATAAGGAGACAGCAAGTGAAAATCGACTCAATAGGAGTCTCGGATATCATTGAAAAAAGGAAGGTCGGCGCCTTCCAGTACATGATCGTTGTTCTATGCGGCCTGGTCTTGTTCATTGATGGATTCGATACCCAGGCTATCAGCTACATCCTGCCGCTGCTGGCAAAAGACTGGCAGATCGCTCCCAAGCTACTCGGTCCCATTTTTTCATCGACGCTGGTGGGCCTGATGATAGGCTATCTGTTCGTTTCACCGCTGTCCGATAAATACGGCCACAAGCGCGTGATGGTCATTGCCACGCTGCTGTTTGGCGCCTTCACCGCCGGCACGGTGCTGGCTACCAATGTGACGGAGCTGATGGCTCTGCGTTTCCTGACAGGCATAGGCCTGGGCGCTGCGGCGCCGAGCGCAGTAGCACTAACCGGCGAATATGTGCCGCAACGCCTGCGCGCCACGTTTGTGCTGGCGATTTACTGCGGATTTTCACTGGGTTTTGTCGTGGCCGGTTTTGTCGCGGGCGAGCTGTTGCCGCGTTTCGGCTGGACCTCCTTGCTGTGGGCTGGCAGCATTCCTCCCATCCTGCTGGGTTTTGTGCTGATGGCGATATTGCCGGAATCCATCGCCTTCCTTGCCAGGCGCAAAACGCACTTTGCGCAACTGTCGACGATCGTAAAGCGGCTGGACCCCACGTTGCACATAGACAGCAACACGGTATTTACCGAAGCGCAAAATGACGGCAAGCGCGCCGCCATTACAGCGCTATTCCAGATGGGCCGCACCGGCGGCACGCTGCTGCTGTGGCTGGTGTTTTTCATCAATCTGGCTATTTTTTATTTCATGCAAAGCTGGCTGCCGACGATTTTGACCGGGTTGAAGTATCCGATGGACACCATTGTCTGGCTGACGGCATTGCCGACGATAGGGGGCATCCTTGCCGCTTTTGTGGTGGGCCCGGCGATGGACAGGATAGGTCCTTATGTAACGATAGGCGTGCTCTACCTGTGCGGCAGCGTCTTCATGGCTTTCACTGCCGCCAATTTCACGTCGTCTTTGCCGGTATTGATGCTGGCGATTTTCCTGGCGGGGTTTTGTGTCAGCGGTGGTCAAAAAAGCGTCATCGCGCTGGCTGCGGTGTTTTATCCAACAGAAATACGCTCGACCGGCGTGGGCTGGGCGCTGGGCATAGGCCGTCTGGGTGGCATCGCGGGCCCGTCAGTCGTGGGTTTGCTGATAGGCGCGCACTGGACGCCAACTGAAATTTTTTACGGCGGCGGTGCGATGATTTTTGTGGCCTGTCTTTGCGTGTTCGTCATGGGGCGGCTATATACCGGCACTGGTACCGGTGCCGGTAAAAACCATGGCAGCAAGGCGGCAGGCGGCGTGCCGGCAGGCCGCTTTGCCGATGCACATTCCAAATAAAACGAGAGACAGAAACGAGAGACATAGACAAATGGGAACACAAGCATGAACGGTGCAGAGAGCCTGGTCAGGACCTTGCTGGCAAATGACGTGGATGTCTGCTTCAGCAACCCCGGTACGTCCGAAATGCATTTCCTTGCCGCGCTGGACAAGGTGCCGGGCATGCGCTGCGTACTGACGTTGTTCGAGGGCGTCGCCACCGGCGCCGCAGACGGCTACTTCCGCATCAGCCAAAAACCGGCCAGTACGCTGCTGCATCTGGCGCCTGGGCTGGCAAACGGACTTTCCAACCTGCACAACGCGAAGAAGGCGCGCTCCGGTATTGTCAACATCGTCGGCGAGCATGCCAGTTACCACCTGGACTACGATGCGCCGCTGACCGGCGATATCGAAGGTGTAGCAAGGCCGATGTCGCACTGGGTGCGTACCTGCCGGGATTCCTATGCTGTCGCAGCCGATGGTGCAGAGGCAGTCGCTATTGCACGCGGTGCGCCGCATGGCATTGCAACGCTGGTGTTGCCGGCAGATGCGTCGTGGGGACCAGCGGAACAGGCTGCCGCCTCATACAGTCCCGTTGCCGCGCAGTCTGTCAGCCAGGAGGCGCTTAACGCTGCGGCGGCTGCACTGAAGGCCGATACAGCATCCAGTGGGCCGGTCGTGATGCTGTTGGGCGGTGATGCCTTGCGGGGAAAAGCGCTTGAATATGCGGGCCGCATCGCTGCCAAAACAGGCTGCCGGTTGATGAGCGAGGGCCAAAACGCGCGGCTGGAGCGGGGTGCAGGCCGCACACTGCTGGACCGGCTGCCTTACGATGTCGATGGTGCACTGGCGGCGTTGAAAGGTGTCGCGCGGCTGGTGCTCGTGGGAGCGAAAGCACCGGTAGCTTTTTTTGCCTACCCTGATCAGCCCAGCCTGCTGGCGCCGCCAGAGTGTGAAATTGTCTCCTTTGCGCAAGCTGGTCATGATATGGAGGCCGCGCTGGCGGCGCTGGCAGAGTTGCTTCAAGTGTCCAGTGCCGATATTGCCGGCATCGCGCTGCTGCAACGGCCTGCGCTTCCATCCGGCAAAGTCACTTCAGAAGGCATTGCCGCAGTGCTGGGTGCGCTGATACCTGAGCAGGCTATTGTCGTAGATGAGTCCATCTCAATGGGGCGCGGCTTTTTTCCTCCAACCAGCGGCGCGGCGCCGCATGACTGGATGAACAGCATGGGGGCTTCACTCGGTTATGCAATGCCGGTAGCGGTCGGTGCCGCAATGGCCGCACCGGAACGCAAGGTGCTGGCGCTGATTGGTGACGGCAGTGCGATGTACACGCTGCAAGCCCTGTGGACGATGGCGCGAGAGGGGCTGGACGTGACCATCGTGATCCTGGCCAACCGTTCATACAATATCCTGCGCAGCGAGTTGAAAAAAGTCGGCCTAGCGCAACCGGGCAAGACGGCACTGGATATGCTGTCGCTGGATAATCCCGCGCTGGACTGGGTAGCCTTGGCCAAGGGGCATGGAGTGCCCGCCGCCAGGGCCGATGAGCTGACGGTATTTGCCAAAGAGCTGGCGCGCGGATTTGCCAGCGAAGGCCCTTATCTGATAGAGCTGGTGATCTGAACCCACCCAAATGTACCAGCCGGCCGCAAACAGATTTTTACTGGAGCAGAATTGAGTACAGTGAACACTTCTACGAACCCTTATGCAGCCGCTCTGCAAGGCAGGAAATTCCGCCATCTGATTAACGGAAGCCTGCAGGACAGCCCGGCTTTTTTTGATGTCGTCAACCCGGCGACCGGTGAACCATTTGCCACATCACCGGACGCGTCCCGCGCACAGTTTGAAGAAGCTGTCGCGGCAGCCCGGAACGCTTTCGGTGGGTGGAGCAAGGCCGGCTTTGGCGAGCGGCGCAGCAGGCTACAACATCTGGCGGATGCAATGCAGCAGAGGCAGGAAGAACTGGCGACCCTGTTGACGCTGGAACAAGGAAAGCCGCTGGCGGCTGCACGGGCCGAAATTACACGCGCCATCAGTATCATCCGGCAGCTTGTGATGATAGAGGTAAATCCGGAAATTCTGCGTCAGGATGCAAGCGGGAGGGCGGAGTTGCACTATAAGCCATTGGGTGTTGTCGGCGGCATCGCGCCGTGGAATGTGCCCATCGTTCTGGCCGCGCCGAAGATCACGTCAGCACTGTACACCGGCAACACAATGGTGCTGAAGCCTTCTCCATATACGCCGTTGACTACGCTGCTGCTTGGCGAAATCGCCCGCGATATCTTTCCTCCGGGGGTATTGAACGTCGTTGCCGGCGGCAACGAACTGGGGCAGTGGATGACCGACCATCCGCAGATAGACAAGATTACTTTCACCGGTTCCATTGCTACCGGCAAGAAGGTGATGGCATCCGCCTCCATCAACATGAAACGCGTAACGCTGGAGCTGGGCGGCAACGACGCGGCAATCGTACTGGGCGACGCTGATCCGAAAGCCATTGCGAGCCTCCTGTTTACGGCGTCATTTGCCAATTCTGGCCAGGTCTGCCAGGCGATCAAACGGCTGTACGTGCATGACGACATCTATGAGCAGATGCTGGCCGAGCTCGCCGCCATCGCGCAGAACGTCAGAGTCGGCGATGGGCTGGAAGAGGGCATTGACTATGGCCCGCTACAAAACAAGGCACAGTATGACAAGGTGCTGGAACTGCTGGAAGACACAGCCCGTCAGCCCGGTGCCCGCATACTGGCTGGTGGCCATGCGATTGAGCGGCCAGGGTATTTTATTGCGCTTACTATCGTCGCCGGCTTGGCTGAGGGCACGCGGCTGGTGGATGAGGAGCCCTTTGGGCCGGTATTGCCGGTACTACGTTTCTCAGATGTGGAGGATGCAATCCGCCGCGCTAATGACAGCCGCTTCGGCCTGGGCGGATCGGTGTGGACATCGGATGTTGAAAAGGGCGCCGAAATTGCTGCGAGGCTGGAAACCGGTGTCGCGTGGGTCAACCATCACCTGGGCGTATCGGCCGACTATCCGTTTGGCGGCGTCAAGGAGTCTGGAGTAGGGCGGGCCAATGGGGTGATGGGCCTGCTCAGGAATATGGAGGCGCAACTGATCGTCGTGCCTCCGGCAGCGTGATTTCTATCGCGCCAGACGCTATGCAGGCTCGTCTTTGATCATCTTCAAAATCTGCTCCCGCGTATTCACCAGCAAGCGGTCCGATACCTGCTTGTCGCTGACGGCGCGCGCCAGACTCATTGCACCCACCATCATTGCATAGACGGTTTCGGCGAAAGTGTAGCGTTTTGCCGGGTCCCATTCTTTGGGTAGAGCTCCTGCGAGCAATTCCGTCATATCGCGCACCTGCTGCGTGAACATGTCGCGAATTTCTTCCGAGCTTTGCTTGATTTCTCCAGATAGCGCGGAGGCAACGCAACCTGTGCCTGGTTCGTCCCTGTGCGCGGGCGACAGATACTGCTCCAGAAAAGCTTCCAGAGCACGGCCGGGGGATGAATCCATCGTATGTTGCACGATGCGCAATAGGCGTTGCATGCCTGACTCCAGCGATTCACGCACCAGCGCATCTTTGGATTTGAAGTGGGCGTAGAAACCACCCTGCGTCAGACCCACGTCCGCCATCAGGCCAACCACGCCTGACGCTGCAATGCCCTTGGTACGCAGCCTGTAGGCAGCCGAGTCCAGTATTTTTTGCCTGATCAGTTCTTTATGGTCTTCTTTGTAACGCATGAAATTTCCAAAAAATAATTTTACGAGTATTTTCGTGTTTTTGTATTTTATATGATGACTTTAATATTATGTTCGTAATATAATGACCCGGCAAGCAGAAATTCCGAAAATTTCACCCGCCGGGCAACTTAACAATCAAGCTTAAAGGACCATCATGAAACTGCAAGACACTACCGTACTCATTACAGGCGCCAACCGTGGCATAGGCGCAGCTCTGGTCAAGGCATTCCAGCAAGCAGGCGTGCGCAAGATCTACGCCGCTGCGCGTAATCCCGCATCGATCAACATCGAAGGCGTAACGCCGATACAACTGGATGTGACCAATCCTGAGCAGGTCGCTGCCGCCGCTGCACTTGCTGGCGATGTCACCCTGGTCATCAACAACGCCGGTATTTCATCGCCGACAGCCGGTTTGCTGGAAGCCGGCGCGCTGGCCGCAGCCCGCGCCCAGTTTGAAACCAATACACTGGGCGTCTTGTCGGTCAGCGCGGCGTTTGCTCCTGTGCTGAAAGCCAACGGCGGTGGTGGGCTGGTCAATATCCTGTCTGCGCTAAGCTGGGTAGTCGTCGGCGGTTCCGGCGTGTATTCTGCTTCCAAGGCGGCAGCCTGGGCCATCACCAATGGTTTGCGTAACGACCTGCGCGTTCAGGGCACTAAAGTGCTGGGTGTGCATTTCGGTTATGTAGATACTGACATGACGAGCGGCGTCGATGCGCCAAAAGCGGATCCTAAAGACATCGCTGCTGCCATCCTCAAAGCAATCGAGAATGGTGATGATGAACTGCTGGCTGACGGCACTGCGCAGTATGTGAAGAGCCAGCTGACTGCAGCCCGTCCCATGTACCTGGGTGAGCCAAGCTAAACCTTCAGCTATCACAGCGTCCGGGGCCAGGCGATTGCCACCGTCCCGACGCAGTCCAAAGAGCGGCCATCTGGCCGCTTTTTTGTTGTAATCGTTTTATATCTTTTACACGGCATGGTGCGTATCAACTGTAGGCTGGAGCACCAGCGTTACAAACCCTGGTTGATTTCCCCGGTTGAACACGGCGGTGTAATTGAATACACTGTGGCCGACCGATTGATAGAAATTAAACAGGATAGATATGGATATCTGGCATTCTCCCGTCAACCTCGCACAGCTCAACGAATCCCACGTCGGCACCGCCGTGTCTCACATGGGCATAGAATTTACAGGCTCCGGCGAAGATTGGCTTACCGCGCGCATGCCGGTTGACCATCGCACCTTCCAGCCTTTCCACCTGCTGCATGGCGGCGCATCGGTGCTGCTGGCGGAAACGCTGGGAAGCTGCGCCAGCAATCTGACGGTGGATAATAAACTGTATTACTGCGTGGGCCAGGAGATCAATGCCAACCATCTGAAGTCAGTACGCGAGGGTTACGTGAGCGGCCGCGCGACACCCATCCACCGAGGGCGGACCAGCCATGTATGGGAAATCCGCATATCGGATCAGGATGGCAGCCTGACCTGCATCTCGCGTATCACGATGGCTGTGCTGCAAAGGCGCTGATGTCGCAGTGCAGGCCTGGCGCATGGGCAGACGCATAGCAACAGGGATAGCGTGGTTGTAATGACTACGCTGTGCATAAAGGACACACTCCTTGACACACTGCTTATATCCGTATTGCGTAAATTTTGTTACATTACCGTTGCCGCAATGCATCGACTGGTCAGGAGCCTAGCGCAACTGGTCATGTGCATCGCAAGCTGTCAACT
>JAYSKH010000163.1:0-6119 GCA_043726505.1 Undibacterium sp.
AAACACGGAATTACCGATGATGATGCCGAAGACAATCGCCAGACTCAGTGCGCTAAGGCCAAACTGGCGGGCCAGCGGATAAGCAGCGGCCACAATGCCAAGGCCGGCAATGCCCGCGGCCAGCAGCATGCCGGGTAATTTAGCGCTGGTGGCATTTGCCAACCTTGCGAAAGATGAATTTTTTTCCATGATATAAACCCCTGAACTCCCTTGGTGATGGCGTAAGGATAGTCTTTGGCTTATCATGAGTCGAATAGATAATTTTCACATAACCATGAGATATAGTCATGATCCTGAATTTGCACCTGTTGAGGGTATTTTTTGCGGTTGCTGGGCAAAATGGCTTTTCGCGCGCGGCGGAGAGCCTGTTCATCAGCCAGTCGGCTGTTTCCAAGGCGGTACGTGAGCTAGAGCAGCAACTGGATCTGCCGCTGATAGAGCGCGGTGTCGGCGGCGGCAAGGGCATACGGCTGACCGAAAGCGGCAAGGCGCTGTTTGAGCATGCACGCGGCATTTTTGCGCTGGAACGCGCAGCGGTGGAAGATGTCCGCGCCAGAGTAGGCCTGCACAGGGGCAGCCTGACGATAGGTGCCAGCACGACGATCGCCAGCTATTGGCTGCCGCGCTATGTGGCGCAGTTCACGCTGCAGTTTCCGGATATAACGCCGCGCATCCTGGTAGGCAACACGCAGGCAATCAATCAGGACTTGCTGGATTGCCGCATTGATCTGGCGCTGGTGGAAGGCCCGGTGGAGGATCCGCTGATCAAATCCAGCCACTGGCAGCATGACGAACTGGTCATCGTGGCAGCCGCCGATTCTCTGCTGCATCAGCGCAGCCCGGTAGACCCCGGGCATCTGAACAAATTGTTATGGATAGTGCGCGAACCTGGCTCCGGCACGCGGGAGGCGACGCAGCAACTGCTGCAGGAACACAGAATTTATCCGGAACACAGTATGGAAATGGGTAGCAACGAAGCGATTGCGCGCACGGTTGCCGAAGGCGTGGGCATCGCGATGATGCCCAGAGTGCTGGCGCAGGATCTGATCATGCTCGACAAAATCAAGGTTGTGGAGGTGGCGGCGGAACATGGCGGCAAGCTGCAATTTGCACGCAGCCTGCACCTGCTGGAAATGGAGAGCCGCCCGCATAGCCCGGCAGCGCTCGCTTTCCTGCGTTTACTAAAGCCTGCGGGCTAATTCCTTGCAAATAGGGACACCCGCCGACTGGCACGTTAACTTAAACGCTTTCCTCAGGCTCCGGCAGTGTCAGGCGGCCGGTATGGTAGTCATACTCGAACACCTCGCCATAGCGGCCCCATTCGACCGCGACACCCAGTACCCGCTTGGCCTCTTCTGCGTCGAAGAATTCTTCCAGCAACTCCAGGAAAGGGCCTTCCGGCAATTTGCCGTTGGCATCCTCCTCCAGACTGCGGCGGATATGGGCGACCAGCGGCACATGGGTCAGCAGTTGCTGGCCAAACAGTTCCTGCCTTTCGGTCTGCTCGGCTTCTACATACCTGTTGCCGAGCGGCGTCAGGCTGATATCGCCTTTCTCGACAATGGCCAGGCCTAGCTGCCCCAGTGCTTCGTAGGTCGGGAACAGTTCTTCGTCGGACAGCTCGGCTTCTTCTGCCAGCTGCGGCAAATCGGCGCGGCCGTTGAATGGCGTGTCGGCCAGCAGATCCAGTACCGCCTCGATATGGCTGATATCGGTTTCCGGCAGGCGGTAGACTTGCGATTTCGGCATGGGGACGCCGGCGACAGTTTCCTGCACGGGGCGCATCGTCATCAGACCGTACACCTCATCGATCAGCGCCCTGACCTCGGCGGAATCCACATCGCGCGGACGCGGCAGGTCTATTTTCACTTCGCAGCGTATGCAGCCGGGGTCGCTGGCCATGATGATGATGCGGTCCGACATCATGACCGCTTCTTCGATATTGTGCGACACGATCAGGATACCTTTGGTAGGGATACGGCTCTCATCCCACAACTCCAGCATGTCGTTACGCAGGGTTTCGCCGGTCAGCACGTCCAGCGCAGAGAAAGCCTCGTCCATCAGCAGCACATCAGGATTGGTGACCAGCGCGCGCGCAATGCCGACGCGCTGCTTCATGCCGCCGGAAAGTTCGCGCGGCAACGCGCCGCCGAAACCGGCCAGGCCTATCAGCTCCAGCACAGCATCGGCCCTGGTTTCTCTTTCATTCGCGGGCACACCCTGCGCTTCCAAGCCCAGTTCCACATTCTGCTGCACCGTCAGCCACGGGAACAGCGCGAACGACTGGAACACCATGGCAATACCGGCCACCGGGCCGTAGATGGGACGGGCGCGGTATTCCACCTTGCCGGTATCGGCCGGAATCAGGCCTGCAATGATACGCAGCAGCGTCGATTTTCCGGAGCCGGATTTACCCAGCAAGGCAACGATCTCGCCTTCTTTCAGTTCAAAGTCGACTTTTTCCAACACAGTGCGCGCCGTACCATCCGCAGCGCGGAAAGATTTGGCAACGCCTTTCAGTTCTATTAAAAAATTCTGAGTCATCATGCATCCTCAACGGCTACGGTCTTCGGCAAGCAAATACAGTTTGCGCCAGAAAAAACGGTTCAACAACATTACGAATACGCACATTACGCCTATGCCCAGCGCGATACGGTGGAAATCACCAACTTCAGTCATCTGCTTGATATAGCTGCCGAGGCCGTCCGCGATCAATGTCGTCTTGCCCCAGGTAACGTATTCCGCCACGATGCTGGCATTCCACGAACCGCCACTGGCGGTGATCGCGCCGGTGATATAGCTAGGGAAAATCGCCGGCAGGTAGACACGCTTCCATTTGAGCCAGCCCTTCAGACCCAGATTGTCCGCCGCCAGCCGCAATTCGTTTGGAATGGTTGATGCGCCGGCCACGACATTGAACAGGATGTACCATTGCGTGCCGAACACCATCAGCGGGCTGAGCCAAATGTTAGGACTCAGGTTCAGCGACACCACGGCAAACACCACCAGCGGGAACATCAGGTTCACCGGGAAGGCCGCCAGGAATTGCGCCACCGCCTGCACCTGCTGCGAATATTGCGGCCTCAGCCCTATCCATACTGCGATCGGCACCCATACCACCGACGCCAGCGCAATCAGCAGCATAACCCTGAGCAGCGTAATCAAGCCGAGGACTATCACATGCCCGGTCTCGCCCCAGCCGACATCGCTGTGGATGAAGATAATCATCCGATAGGCCGCCCACAGGCAGGCCAGCGTCAGTGCGACATCCCATACCCTGGACCATACCGGGTTGATCTGGCGTACACTGGCTTTGGCGGAAGTTCCGTCATACCGAACGCTGAACCAGCCCAGCGGGCGGCTCAGCAATGCCCACAGTTTGTCTGTCAGGCCGCGGAACCAGTGGCTGCTGCGCATCCAATGAAGCAGCCAGGATTCCTGCGAAGTTTCGGATTGCGACTCTTCAAAGCGGAATTTGTCGGCCCAGGCCAGCAAGGGGCGAAAAAACAACTGATCATATAGCAGGATGCCAGTCAGCATCGCGGCAATCGCCCACGCGATTGCCATACCGTTCTTGGCTTCAATCGCTACGGCAATATAGGAGCCGATGCCCGGCAACTTGATGTCCTGCCCCGCAACCGAAATCGCCTCTGCAGCCACCAGGAAGAACCAGCCGCCGGACATCGACATCATCATGTTCCACAACAGCCCCGGCATCGCATATGGCAGTTCCAGCCGCCAGAAACGCTGCCAGCTGGACAGGCGGAAAATGCGTGTAGCCTCGCTCAGTTCTGGCGGAACCGTGCGTATGGACTGATACAGGCTGAAGGCCATGTTCCAGGCCTGCGACGTGAAAATCGCAAAGATCGCCGCGCATTCGACACCCAGCAAATTGCCCGGAAACAGCGCAATGAAAGGCGCAATCGCAATCGCCTGGAAACCCAGGATGGGAACCGATTGCAGGATGTCCAGCATCGGTACCATGATTTTTTCTGCCTTCGCGTATTTGACGGCGATGGCGGCAAAGGCGAGGCTGAACAGCAGCGAAAAGCCCAGCGCCGTAAACATGCGCAGGATGGTACGCAACAGGTAATAAGGCAGATACGAGGGATCGAGCGAAATCTCGGAAGTCTCGCCAACCGAAAACGGGTGGCTCATCTGCATGGCGCCAAAGGCGAATACGATCAGCAGCGCCAGCACCAGCGGCAGCAAAGCCCAGTCCCAGCGGTTGGGCCCGCGGTCCTGGCCGCTGTCTTCCGTTTTTTGCGGATTGAACAGTTCAAACATGTGCTGCCCCCGCCCGCTTCTGCAGTGTAAAACTAGAGCGGACAAATGGCGCTGGAAGCGCGCCGGCCTGTTGACGATTGAATATATAAACGAAGAAAAACAATTAACCTCCCTTACCGGCATGCGACAACGCAGAGTTATCGCAAGCGGTTCCGATCAATACGGAAATCCAAACGGTCACCAGCATGCTCGCACCGGCCAGACATAGTCTGATATCGACTATATCGCAAGTACAGGCGGGTGCGGAGCATCAGCCCGGCGACACGCAGAAAAATAAATTGGGTAAGTAAAAATGCAGCTTCGACAGCTGATTGACACCGCTACCCGCCATGCTGGCAGGTGAGCGGCAATATGATGCGCGCCTACTCTGCCATTATGTGGCCGATCCAAGATCGACTACTATAACTATCCACAGAATGTGCTCCATTAAAGCGAAGCGCGAACTGTAGCACGGCGGCAAAAGGCTGGCAATATCATTTGATATTGTATTTTCTTGTATCGGCGACGCCCGCAAAAAGCGGCGACGCGTGATTATTTAGCGTGTTGTTTTAATGCCGACCGCAGCATGCCGGAGATCTCTTTCAGCTCCAGATCGACAGCAAAATCAAGTGCCGTCATACCCACGTCATTTTTCAGTGTTACGTCGGCACCCTCATCCATCAACAACTTGACCGCAGCCGTTTTACCGGAGCGCGCCGCCATCATCAGCGGCGTTGTGTGGTTGGGGGATGCTGCATCTATATAGGCGTAATTTTCCAACAGGATGGCGATCACTGCTGGGTCACCCTTCGCGGCCGCGTAGTGCAGCGGCGTCCAGCCGGGGCGATTGACTTCCGCATCCGCAGCGATGAGCTTGTTGACGGCCTCCACATTGCCCATGTAGCTGGCGATCATCAGCGCGGTATCGCCGTTCTTGGACTTCGCTTCGATGTTGATGCCGTCGGTCGCCATCAGCGCATCAAACACCTTCATCGAATTCTCGCGCAGCGCGATCATCATGCCGCTCTCGCCGCGCATGGTTTCGACAGTGTTCGGGTCCATGCCGCGCTTCAGCAAAATCTGCAGTTTCTTGATGTCGTCAAACTTGACGGCGGTTAAGTAGTCATCATAGGCGCCGGCAAAAGCAGCCGGCGCGGCCAGCACAAAAAACAAGACCGCCGACATCGTGGCAAATAAACGCTTGGCATGCAGGCCGAGCGACAAGCTATCGTTCTTTTTCATCACGTAGTTCATCCGGTATCAGTGCGCTATCTTGAACAGCTTGAAAAAATTCTCGGTCGTGACCTGCTGCACCTGCTTCAGCGGAATCTGTTTCAGGTCAGCCAGATATTCGGCGACATGGCGGACAAAACCAGGCTCATTCATCTTGCCGCGATGAGGGACGGGCGCCAGATACGGAGAGTCGGTCTCTATCAGGATGCGTTCCAGCGGTAATGCCCGCGCCACAGCCTGCAAATCTTTGGCGCTCTTGAAAGTGACAATGCCGGAGAACGAGATATAAAACCCCATCTCTATTGCCGCCTGCGCCACTTCCAGCGATTCTGTAAAGCAGTGCATGACACCGGCAGCGCCGCCCTTGTCGGTACCGGCGCCCTCTTCCTGCATGATCCGTATCGTATCTGCAGAGGCTGCGCGGGTATGAATGATCAGCGGCTTGCCGGTAATACGTGATGCGCGGATATGCTGGCGGAAGCGCTCGCGCTGCCATTCCAGATCGCCCTGCAGGCGGAAATAGTCGAGGCCGGTTTCGCCTATCGCGACGATTTTAGGGTGTTGCGACAATTCCACCAGGCGTTCCGCACTTGGTTCCTCGGTATCCGGGTAATCCGGAT
>JAYSKH010000164.1:0-16440 GCA_043726505.1 Undibacterium sp.
CCAGTACCATGCGGAACAGCTCTTCCTTGTTGCCGAAAGCTGCGTACAGGCTGGGCCGGTTGATGTTCATTGCCTCGGTCAGATCGCTGAGCGAAGCGCCTTCATAGCCCTTTTCCCAGAATACCTTCAGGGCATTGCTCAGCGCACTGTCGGAGTCAAAGCTGCGTGGCCTTCCCGCTCGCATAATAAGATCCTTCCCCTTCCATTAATGCGAGCATTATAAGCTTAGTCAATAATCAGCTGTTTTGAAGCAGGCGTTCTTGAAACCACGGTCTTAAAATTCCTCCCAGCCCGCGTCGTCCTGTGCACCCGGTTTTGCCTTGGCTGCATTGGCTATCTTGGCCGGCGCAACCCGCCGCGCCGTGGAACCAGCCTGCCTTGCAGGCCTGGCTACACTCACCAATGCCACCCTGGCTGGATGAGCTGACCGGCTTGGCTGCATGGAATGTGCGGAGTGCGCAGCGTCAAGCTTGAAGACACTGACAACCTGCGCCAGCCCTGCCGCCTGTTCCTGCATCGACTGCGCTGCAGCCGCCGCCTGCTCAACGAGTGCCGCATTCTGCTGTGTGGCCTCGTCCATCTGCACGATGGCGCGGTTCACTTCCTCGATGCCGGTGCTCTGTTCCTGGCTCGCGGAGCTGATTTCGGCAACGATATCGGACACCCGCTGCACGCTGGCGACGACCTCGGCCATTGTTGCGCCTGCCTGCTCTACGAGCTTGGTGCCGGCGCCTACCTGGGCGACAGAACTGTCGATCAAATCCTTGATCTCCTTGGCCGCCCCAGCGCTACGCTGCGCCAGGTTGCGCACCTCGCTGGCCACGACGGCAAAACCTCGCCCCTGCTCGCCGGCGCGCGCTGCTTCCACCGCCGCATTCAATGCCAGGATATTGGTCTGGAAGGCGATGCCGTCTATGACGCTGATGATGTCGACAATTTTTTTGGAAGAAGCACTGATGGAACCCATCGTCGCCACGACTTCATTGACGATATTACCGCCCTGCACTGCGATGCCGGAGGCCGAAGCTGCGAGCTGGTTAGCCTGCCTCGCATTGTCTGCATTCTGTTTCACGGTCGATGTCAGCTCCTCCATCGCCGAAGCGGTCTCTTCCAGCGAGCTGGCCTGCTGCTCGGTGCGCGCGGACAGATCAAGATTGCCGGTAGAGATTTCTGCCGATGCCGTGGCGATTGCATCGGTGCCACCCCTGACCTGGCTGACGATCTTCAGCAAACTGTCATTCATGGTCTTTAGCGAACCCAGCAACTGCCCGGTTTCATCGTGCGATCTGGCCGTTACATCGGTCGTCAGATCACCTGCTGCCACGGCCTCCGCGGCGGCCACTGCCTGCCCCATCGGGCCTGTGATACCGGCAGCCAGCTGCAATGAAAAAATGGCGCCCACCACAATGGCGGCAATTCCCAGCCCGATAATCAGCATGCGACCGGATGAAAAATCCTCGCTGATGCCGGTCGCCGTATTATTGATGAGCTTCATCTGGAATTCAACCAGCTTGGCAACGCTGTCGGAATAGGCATTCATTGCCGGCAGCATCTTGGACGCGGTCTCGCTTTTTACCCCTTCTTCATCACCGGCCTTTTTTAAGGCGAACACATGGTCGCGGATGGCGAAGTAGATTTTGCGCTGCTCGCCCACATTGGCAAACAAGGCCTTCCCGGCGTCGGTATGGATCATCTGCTCCAGTTTTTTCTGGATTTCGGAAACCCGGACTTTCTGGTCGTCGATCTGCTTTTGAAAAAATTTCTGGTCTTCGGCGTCGTTGCTCTTGATCAGCGCCAGCGTGCGTATGCCATTGGTGTCGACGGATTTAAGCCACTCGGTGGCCAGCCTCTCCTTGACCAGATCGGCTTTTACCATGCCGTCCGTTGCATCCCCCACGCCTTGCAGGCGCCAGATGCTGACGCAGATCATGACGACCATCAGCAACAGTACGGAAGTAAATCCCAAGCCCAGGCGGGTGCCTATTTTCCAGTCTGAAATGCGCATCGCTTATCCCCTTGTTAATTGCAAATTATTAACAATTATAAGCGACGGGAATAGCGAAAAATTAAGTTCCGTTATCTTTTTTTCACTAGAGGACAGCGACGGTGTTGCTACAGTGGTGTCGTCTTGTTGGCGTAGTGTTGTAAGCACACCTACTATGCTCTCCCCGCTGGAGAGAGCATTTTTGACCGCATCAGGCAAAGCTGAGTGCGGCGGTAAGGTCGCCAGGAGGCAGCGCACCGCGTGCGACAAACGCATCGTTACGCAGCTTCAGACCTTCCAGCAAAGGCAGGCCATGCAGGCGTGTGATGAAACGCATGATGGACGTCGTGTCGTAGAAGTTGTGATCTACATTGCCTTTCTTTGCATACGGAGAAACGATGATGGCCGGTATCCTCGAACCCGGGCCCCAGCGGTCGCCCTTGGGTGGTGCAACGTGATCCCACCAGCCGCCGTTTTCATCAAAGGTCACGATGACCAGCATGTCTTTCCATTGCGGGCTCTTCTTTAAATGTTCCAGCACATTGGCAACGTGCTGGTCACCCGACTCAACATCCGAATAACCGGCATGCATGTTCAGATTACCCTGGGGCTTGTAAAACGTCACCGCAGGCAGCTTGCCGGCAACAACATCTGCCAGAAATTTATTCGAGATCGGGCTATCGCCCATGCCGCCGTCGCGCAGATGCTCGCTGCGCGCAGCGGTACCGGGCGCAAACTGCGTGAAGTAATTAAAGGGCTGGTGATGGTACTGGAAGTTAGGTTTTTCACCGCCGCCCTTGTAGTCCAGCGCCGCCTGCCACGCGCCGCCATACCAGGCCCAGCTGACACCTTTTTGCGACAGAAGATCGCCTATTGTGTTGTATGTTTGCGGCGGCAAGGTACTGGCGTCTTGCGGATCGGCGAGTGTGCTGCCGCCGCCGGGGGCAGGCTTGATATAGCTCGGCTGGTAAGGTGGCGCCATGGTATTGACTGCATAACCGTCCGGCGTAATGGCGCCATCGTTGACAAACTTCGGCCTGCCATTCAGTGCTGAGGCGGGATTGTCAGCGGCAATCGCCAGACGCACACCTGTCGGGCCGTCTTCGGTGACAGCGATCTTCTTTTTGGCCGGCGTTTCCGCGGCATTAAAATATTCTGGTGTACGGCCTGATATCAGGAACTGGTGATTCATGTAGGAACCGCCAAACGCCGCCATGAAAAAATTGTCGCACAGCGTGTATTGCTGCGCGACTTTCCATAGATCGAGATTCTTGCCGGTTTCGCCGTAATGCCCCATCACCAGGCCACCGGAATCCGCCCACGCAACAAACTGGTCGTTCTTGCCGCCATTAATCTGCATCTGGTTTTGGTAAAACAAATGCCATAGGTCGCGGGTAATGACCGACTCCGGCAAAGGCAGGCCCTCAGCGTCCTTCAGCGCGAATGGCGCATTTGGCAGGCCACTGATTTTTTCTTCGCCTATCATGTAGTGCTTGCCGCCCAGGTTCTGGCCGCGCGGCACCATGCCGCCCCATACCTTGGGCAGGCTGGGCAATACCGATCCATCCCTGTCCTTCTGCGCATAGCTTGCTGTAGGCACCTCCGATAGCGGCTTGCTGACGCCTGGGAAATTGCCGAACAGATTATTGAAGCTGCGGTTTTCCAGATAGATAACAACCACGTTCTTGATATGCGCCTTCAGCTTGGCATCCAGCGGGCCGGGAACTATTCTGCTGGGCTTGGGCGTGACCGCTTCACCAATAACAGGCACCGTGCCTGCTACACCTGCGGCGGCCGCAGCTTGCAACAGGCGGCGGCGCGCAGGATCGGCCGGAAGGCTGTGTTTGTCTTCCGGGCTGGTAGGGGATTTTTCTGACATTCTGGCTCCTCGCAAAGTGGCTTATAGGTTACGCGGGTGACGCGAGTGACGCGCAACAGGCGCATCAAAGATATCGATCGGCTAATATAGCATCTCCATCAACGCCCATGTGTTACTGGCGTATGAATTGGCGTAGTGGCGGCGAGCGCCAGGCACCATAAAAAAGCCCGCTTGCGCGGGCTTGTCTTTCAGTTGCCGACATAGTCACTGCCGGCACGGGATCAGAATTCTTCCCATTCATCTGCCGCTTCAGCCTTTGCAGCGGCGGTAGTACGCGCAGCCGGCCTTGGGCTGGCCGCAGGCAATGCCCTGGCTCGGGCAACGGGACGGCTTGGTACAGCAGCAGCCCTGGCGCGCATTGTCACCACTTGCGGACGGCTGGTCTGGCCATATGCCGGCTGGTTCATCGGCTGCTGCAGTTTGAAAACACCAACTACTTTCGCCAGGCTGTTTGCCTGGCCCTGCATGCTTTCCGCTGCTGCTGCGACCTCTTCCACCAGCGCTGCGTTCTGCTGCGTAACAGTGTCCATCTCGGTCACGGCCTGGTTGATCTGTTCTATGCCTGCGGTCTGTTCCTGGCTGGCAGACGTGATTTCATTCATGATGTCGGTGACGCGCTTGACGCTGGCAACAATCTCGTCCATGGTCTTGCCGGCCTGTGCAACCAGCTTGCCGCCGACTTCCACTTTCTCCACCGAATCGCCGATCAGCGATTTGATTTCTTTCGCGGCGCTAGCGCTGCGTTGCGCCAGGTTGCGCACTTCGGTCGCGACCACGGCAAAGCCGCGGCCCTGCTCACCGGCACGCGCCGCTTCCACGGCGGCATTTAGCGCCAGAATATTGGTCTGGAAGGCGATGCCGTCAATGACGCTGATGATGTCTACAATCTTTTTGGACGACTGGTCGATGGAATCCATCGTTTCCACAACCTGCATGACCACGGCGCCGCCGCGCTCCGCCACTTCGGACGCTGATGCCGCCAGCTGGTTGGCCTGGCGTGCATTGTCGGCATTCTGTTTGACGGTGGAAGTCAGTTCTTCCATCGACGATGCGGTTTCTTCCAGCGAGCTGGCTTGCTGCTCGGTGCGTGCCGACAGGTCCAGGTTGCCGGCAACGATCTGGCTCGATGCGCTGGCGATAGCGCCGGTACCACTGGACACCTGGCCGACGATATCCACCAGGCTCTGGTTCATGTCTTTGAGCGCCTGCGTCAGCTGGCCGGTTTCATCTTTGGAGCGAACTTCAATATGACTGGTCAGGTCACCGGAGGCAACCGTCTGGGCGATTTTTACCGCATGGTTCAACGGACGGGAAATAACCCGCGCAATCCAGATCGCAAGACCGAGGCCAACAACGATTGATGCCATCAGCAAGCCGAAGATCCACGTGCGGGCGCTGGCGTATACTTCATTGGCCACATCGCCGGACGCATTGGACTGATCCATATTGATCTTGATCAGTTTGTCGATCAGCGTGCGCAGATCGGAATTGAGTTTGGTGGAGTGGCCGCGGCTCAGCGCTTTGGCTTCGTCGGGTTTGTCCGCGCGGGACAGTGCAACGATCTTGGCGTGGTCAGCCATGAATTGGTCAAAGGTGTTGCTGAATTCTTTATAAGTATCTTTTTCTTCTGTCGAATCTATCAGTTTTTGATACACATCGCGGTTTTTCTGAAGGCTTTCCAGCGTGGTCGCCATCTTCTTTTCATAGGCTGTCCAGTCACCGTCTGTGCTGGAAATCAGATGCTGCAGTTCTTGCGAGCGGAACAGCGCCAGGTCGCTTTTCATTCCCAATACTGAACGCACGCTAGGCAACCAGTTGGTGCGCATTTCGACGGCGTTCTGGTTTACTTTTGCCAATTCAACCATTGAAAAAATACTCAGCAAGGCTGTGAGCAGCAATACCACGATAAAAGATAGCAACAGTTTTGTTGCCATTTTCAAATCAAGAAACCAGTTCATCATCAACTTTCGGAAAATGGATTTACTTCAAGGCAAGGCAAGGCAAGGCAAGGCAAGGCAAGGCAAGGCAAGGCAAGGCAAGGCAAGGCAGTGTCAGCTTACTGCAGAGTAACGAAGTTTAACATTATTCCCCCACGGAAACCATGTTCGATGGCATGGAGCGTTTAGCTGGAGAGCCTGATATAGAAAGACGCATCACAGAGCAGGCAGATATATCGGCGGCAAAATGCGGATAAAAAAAGCTGACTCCCTCGCGTGAATCAGCTTTTTCTGCGTTGGCGGCAAGGCGGTTCAGGCCACCGTGCCCCGATAGGCATCCCTCAGCTCACGCTTCAGTACCTTGCCTATTGCGCTACGCGGCAGCACATCAGTCAGTTCCAGCGCGCTCAGCCTTTGCATCTTGCCCAGGCGCTCATTGGCCCAAGCCAGCAAAACGCCGCTGTCCACGCCGGCGCCCGGTCTAGCGACAACAAAGGCCACCGGCGTTTCGCCCCAACGCTCCGACGGCACGCCGACCACGGCGGCATCGGCCACGTCTTCATGCTGGCGCAATATCGCCTCCAGATCGCTGGGGTAGATATTGAAACCGCCGGAAATGATCATGTCTTTCTTGCGGTCGAACAGCAGCAGGAAACCGTCGCTGTCGAAACGGCCAAGGTCACCAGAGCGGATGAAGCGCCTGCCGGATGGGTCGTACCATTCGGCATCGCGAGTTTTGGATGGCTGGTTGTGATAGCCGGTCATCATGGCAGGAGAATAGCCGACGATCTCGCCCGGCTCTCCGGCAGCCACTTCCTTGCCTTCTTCATCAATCAGCCGTATTTCGCCGCCAAGCGACGCAACGCCGACGGTATGCAGTTTGTCCGGATGTTCATGCGCAATCAGGATGCAGCTGACGCCGCCTTCCGTCATCCCATAGTATTCAATCAGGCCACCCGGCCAGCGGCGCAGGATGTCCGCCTTCAGCAATGCGGAAAAAGGCGCGCTGGTGCAAAACTTCATGTGGAACGCAGACAGGTTATAGCGGTCGAAATCAGGCACTGCCATCAGGCGCTGGTACTGCACGGGCACCAGCATGGTATGCGTGGCCCTGTGCTTTTCGGCCAGCGCCAGATAAGCATTGGCTTCAAACTTGGCCATCAGCAGCACTGAGCCGCCCAGCGCCAACGTGGCAAAAAAACTGACCAGCGTGGTATTTGAATACAGCGGCGTGGATAGCAGCGTCACCGCATTGATGCCGTAGCCATGCACAGCGCCACGCTGGACATGGCCCCATCGCATGAAGTTGGGCTGCATGATGCCCTTGGGCGTGCCCGTCGTGCCCGACGAATAAATGATATTAAAGGCCCAGCCCGGCTGGATATCCACGGTTTTTGGCGTTTGCCCGGCAGCCAGCCATTGGTCAAATTCGCTGGAGCCCCCAGCATTGCCTGCATCCGCAGCATCAAGCCGGATGCGTGGAATGTCTATCTGCCCCGCCACCGTCTCCAACTGCTCGGCCACCGCGCCATCCAGGAACAATACCTTGGCGCCGGCATCCTTCATCATCGCCACCAGGCTTTCCGCACTGGACGAAGGCGCCAGCGGCGCCACGGTCACACCGGCGCGCAGGCTGCCCAGGAAGGCAACAGCGTAATCAATTGATGTGTAAGCGCAAATGGCGATGGATTCGGTAGGCTTGACGCCGTCGCGCTGCAGGGAGGCCGCTACCTCATCCATGCGACGGTTCAGCGCTTGATAATCGAGCACTACACCGTCCTGGATAAACGCTGGATGTTGCGGCCTGAAGCTGGCGTGTGCGCGTATCAGATCAGGGATAGTGCCAAAATCTTTTTCAAGTAAATTCTGTATTGCCTGTTCATGCTGATTCATGCGTCTGGTCTCCATTTTGTTTTTATCAGCTTAACAGACAAAATGAAAAAGGGTGGAAACCGCAACAGCATTCCACCATGCAGGCGAACGTAAAGCGTGCGGCAATCGCTTGACCGCTTGGCAAATGGTTTTCATCTGACCGAGGTCCACAGAAAAAAGCCCGCATCGAAATGCGGGCTTTGCAGTTTTACTAAAAATAGATCAGCCTTACATCAGGTAGCACGTGCAAGCGCTTTGTCTGCTGCATCATCCAGCAAGAAGCGGCCCAGCGCCAGCAAGGGAAAGATGCTGCCGGCAATTGCAATCCACATCCAGCCACCCTTGTCGTACAACGCGCTGGCCAGTGCCGAACCAATCGCGCCGCCGACAAAGATGCTGGTCATGTATAGACCATTCAACCGGCTGCGGCTGGCGGCATCCAGCGCATAAACGGCGCGCTGGCCGACCACGAGATTCATCTGCGCACAAAAATCCAGCGCCACTCCGGTGACCGCAAGACCGATGACGCCGAAGGCAGGATGAATCAGCGCGGGTGTAAAACTGAGGGCGCCAAACAGCAACGCCAGCTTGGTGGCGATACGCGAATGGCCGGCATCGGCCAGACGGCCGCTGAACGGCGCGGCAATCGCACCTGTGGCGCCGACCAGTGCAAAGATGGCGATCTGCGATTGCGAGAAGCCGTAGCGGCGCGCCAGTTCCAGCGGCACTGCGGTCCAGAACAGGCTGAACGATGCAAACATGCAAGCCTGGTAAAACGCACGCTGGCGCAATACCGGCATCTTCTTGTACAAGCTACCCAAAGACGCCAGCAACTGGCCATAGCTGGCCGTATGCTGCGGCTGCCTTTTGGGCATCGTCGTTGCCAGCACAACGGCAATCACTGCCATCAGCGCCGAGGCACCGACAAACACCGCGCGCCAGCCGAAATGGTCGGCAATGAAGCTGGACAGGGGCCGCGCCAGCAAGATGCCCATCAGCAGGCCTCCCATGATGCCACCCACTACCCTGCCGCGCGACTCTTCATGTGCCAGGTGGGCCGCCAGCGGTATCAGCATCTGCACCGATACCGAGCTGAAGCCTATCAGCAGCGACACCAGCAAAAACACACTGGCCTGGTGCGCAAAGGCGGCACACATGAGGCTGGCTACCGCCACCAACACGGTGACGATCATCATGCGCCGGTTTTCCAGCAAGTCGCCCAACGGTACCAGAAAGAACAGGCCAAACGCATAACCTATCTGTGTCAACGACACCACCAGGCTGGCGGAATGCGCCGACAGGCCGATGTCCGGCGCGATCAATTCTATGATCGGCTGTGCATAATAAATATTTGCCACGATGGCGCCACAGCAAAAGGCAAACAGCAGCACCATGCCACGCGTCATTTTATTTTCCGCGTGGTCGGCAACGGAGGGGGATGAACTCATGATTTTCCTTGAACCTGCCGGCCTGGGGCTGAAGCAGCCCGCCGGGGAATACAGCTTGTCAATATAACGCCCCGCCGTTTGCCGAACAGACGGCAAATGGCGGGGCGTTATCGATACGGACCAGGCAATCTCAATGTGCAAGTCGCCTGTAATACCCGTATTTTAAGCTGCCTTGGCTTCCTGCATTGCCGGGTAATCGATATAGCCTACCGTGGCTGGGATATCGATAGGGTAGAAAGTCTGCGGATTCGGCGTGTTCAACGGTGCATTCACCGCGAAACGCTGAGCCAGGTCAGGGTTGGCAATATACAGTACGCCGAAGGCAGCCGCATCTGCGTCGCCCTTGTCCAGGATAGCCTGTGCGCTGTCCTTGGTCAGGCCCTGGTTAGCGATGTAGACGCCGCCGAACAGGTCTTTCAGCGTGCGGCCGAGTTTGTCATCGCCTTCCGACGCACGTGCGCAAATGAAAGCGATGCCGCGTTTGCCCAGCTCACTGGCAACGTAGCTGAAAGTTTCCAGCGGATTAGCGTCACCCATGGTGTGCGCATCAGTGCGCGGCGCCAGATGCATGCCGACCAGGCCTGCGCCCCATACCGCGATACAGGCATCGGTTACTTCCAGCATCAGGCGTGCACGGTTTTCCAGCGAACCGCCGTACTGGTCTGTCCTGTGGTTGGTGCTGGTTTGCAAGAACTGGTCCAGCAGGTAGCCGTTGGCGCCGTGGATTTCCACGCCGTCGAATCCGGCTTTTTTGGCGTTTTCCGCACCCTTGCGATAGGCTTCAATGATACCCGGGATTTCGCTGGTTTCCAGCGCGCGCGGCGTTACATATTCCGTCTTCGGACGCAGCAGGCTGACATGGCCGGATGCGGGAATCGCGCTAGGCGCTACCGGCAGTTCGCCATTCAGCAGGCTAGGGTCGGAGATACGGCCCACATGCCACAGCTGCATGACGATCTTGCCGCCTGCGGCATGCACGGCACTGGTGACTTTTTTCCAGCCTTCTACCTGCGCGTCGGACCAGATGCCCGGTGTATCGGGATAACCTACGCCCATCGCCGTCACGGAAGTGGCTTCGCTAATGATCAGGCCGGCGTTTGCACGTTGCGCATAATATTGCGCCATCAGGTCATTCGGTACGCGGCCTTCGTCGGCGCGGCAACGGGTCAGCGGCGACATGATGATGCGGTTAGAAAGTTGCAGGTCACCAATGGTGATAGGGTCGAATAAACTAGCCATGCTTGAATTTCTCCAGTTAAAAGTTACTACGGTATTGCTTTAAAAAATGAGCCAGGAATACGCGGCAGTGAAGCGTTGTGGTGGCACTATTGACGCCGCATTGCCCTCCCCGGCTACAGTTGCTGATTCATTGCGTTTAAAAAGGCCTGTATCACCTCTTCATTGCGCTTGAAATACGCCCACTGGCCGATGCGGTGGCTGGAAATCAGCCCTACCCTCTCCAGTAAGGCCAGATGCGAGGAAGTGGTCGACTGTGAAAGAGTGGATCGCTGGTTGATCTTTCCCGCACAAACGCCCAGCTCCATCGCATTGGGTTGTTCAGGGAAATTACCTTGCGGATCTTTCAGCCAGGCAAGAATCTCCCGCCGGGCGGGGTTGGATAAAGCCTTGATGATTTCATCTACGTCCATGATGTCTTTGTCTTAATTTTTGTTTTACTGTTGCTTAAATCTATATATTCAAATATCTGAATATCTCGATATATAGAACTATACACGGGAAGTCGAATCGATGCTGGCGTGCAGCAAAAAGCGCGAGGTGCTAGTTCAGCAGTTATGCAATAGCACGCTGGCAAATGCGCAATGAGTAATGAGTAATGCGAAAAAAAAGGACCGCAATTGCGATCCTTTTATAGCGAAAGAACGAGAAGCCGGCGAACTTCTGCCAGTTCCCGTCTGTTCTGATTTATTTCTTTTTGTTAGAAACTGGAATAGGATCCAGATCAATATTTTTGTTCAATTCGCCTGCTTTACCTGCAGCCTTGGTTTCCGCTTTCACATCAGCGCGTGTCCGGCCGGCGGTTTTATCGCCTTCCTTGACAGGTACCGGATCCAGGTCCAGGTTCTTGTTCAACTCGCCTTTAGTATTGGCTGCACGTGTTTCAGCCTTTACTTCGGAACGTGGCTTGCTGCCAGCTTTATTGGCTTTGACGGGAATAGGATCCAGATCCAGATTCTTGTTCAGTTCGCCTTTAGTATTGGCAGCACGGGTTTCAGCTTTCACTTCAGCGCGGGTTTTGCCAACAGGTGCGGCGGCTGATGCCGAAGCACTTGCTGCCGTCGTTTGCGCTTGTGCTGAAATTGCTGCCAGTGGAAGTGCCAGAACCATTAATAATTTTTTCATCGTATGTCTCCCTTATAGTCTTCTGCATCACATAAATAGAGGGAACAGATATTCCCGTTTATGCAATCTCCATTGATATTCCAAACAAATTTCGACCGGCTACTCAACTCGCTCATTCAAATCCACCGGTCACCGGTCTGAATAAACTTACTTCAAATGAAGCCAGGGGCCAGCCCACGACGATGGCTGCCCTTAAATACTATCCGCCTTGCCGGCTTCGCTCATGCGTTCACAGGTCTGTTTTTTTAATGATTGGCAATGCCTGTTTCAGCCTGGAATTAATTCTGTGCCATTGAATTTACCTCAAGCTTACAAGAGAGGCAACAAATGCCCTGCATAGTTTGCCTGCCAATTGCATGAATGAGACACATTGACTACCTATCGCTCGCTTCGCCGGAGCTTGCGGGCAATTGTTTTAGCAATTAGTCATCTGCATCAGACTGCTCCTACACGATGCAAAGTTTTCGTCCTGTGGTTGAGTAAAGCAAAGCTAATTACAATTTGATACAGCTACCAACGATCTTTTGCGAGGCATTATGGAAACCAAACATAGCACTACTTCCGGGGTGAGCAACACCTCTGGCGGCAACCAACAATTACAGCCTAACTCGGCCTCTGCAGCCCTACATCCCGGGCAAGGCAACGGACAAAATTCGGCTCCGGCCAGGGCGCCCATGCGCATGAGCAGAAGCCATCCGGGCCGCAGCATCAGCGACAGCCGCGGCTAGGCCGTCGGGCAACACATGTCATTACGCTGTTATGTTGACCGGTTATGTTAATTACCGATGTTTTAGCGTTCTGTTCGCAGCATAGGACAAGCCGCAAAAACATTACACTGCAAACCAGAACCTTCCGTTGAGCAGTACACGCTATACGCACAACGGGAACTCATTTGTTGATCAGGAAAGGAGTCCATCATGCATAAACTAGCTGTCGTCTGGTTGTTCGGCGTACCCATGCTTGCATTGACCGCGCTGTGCCTTCTGTCTCACTAGTTGCACTCGTCACACTAGTCACGCTAGTCACACTCACCGCACTAGCCCCGTAAGTCATCAGGCACCCGCATCAGCCAGCTTTCCCAATAAGCCTATGCCTGCCGCATACATCGCGGCAGCTATCAAACTAACAACTCCAGCGTCCAGGCATTTTCCAGTACCGGATGCGCGCTGCTAAAAGCTAATCACCCGCGCCAATTTCCAGTGCCGCCTTCAATTGCATCAGGTCATAAGGCTTGCGAAGCATGCTGGCTTTAAAACCTATGTTATCCAGAGACTCCTTGCCGTAGCCGGTGGAAAAAATCACCCGCGTTGCGGGCTTGTTGCGTACTACTTTCTTCGCCAGTTCCACTCCGGAAATACCAGGCAGGCTGACGTCGGTAAACAGGATGTCAAAATTTTCCCTGGTCAATAATTCCCACGCTTCTTCCGCATCGGACAAGCCGGTTGCGCTATGGCCCAGCATGCCAAGCAACTCGCACACCATCTGCTGCGAATCCAGATCGTCTTCAACTACTAGTACCTTTAACGCGCTTGCCGCCGTTTCGGATGACAGCAAGGCGGCACCATTGCGCTCACTGGATGAAAACAGCCGCGCCTGTATCTTTTGCTGGCGATTCGCCAGCATATGCCTGAGCCTGCGCGCCAGTTCTTCGCGCCGGTAAGGCTTGCTCAGCAACTCCACGCCGGGGTCCAGCCGCCCGCCATGGACAATGGCATTCTGCGTGTAGCCGGATGTAAACAATACGGCGATATCCGGCAACACTTCCTTCGCCTGCCGCGCAAGATCCGGGCTACGCACCGGCCCCGGCATCACCACGTCGGTAAACAGCAGATCGATGGGGACACCGCTCTTCAGGATCACCAGCGCGCTTTCGCCATTCTCTGCTTTCAGCACGCGATAGCCCAGCGCCGTCAGCATGTCGACGACCGTCGCTCGCACACCCGCATCATCTTCTACCACCAGGATGGTTTCAGTGCCGCCAACCACCGGGCCGGTCAGTACGCCGGGGATTTCCACTTCTGCCTGCAGCGAACGCGGCAGATAGATCTTGATCGTGGTCCCCTGTGTCAGCTCACTGTAGATCTTGATGTGGCCGCGGCTTTGCTTGACAAATCCATAGGCCATGCTAAGGCCAAGACCCGTGCCCTGACCTTCCGGCTTGGTCGTGAAGAAAGGTTCAAACGCTCTTTCCACAGTCTCGGCAGACATGCCGCTGCCGGTGTCCGACACCGACAGCATCACATACTGGCCGGCAGGCAGGTCGGGCACGCTCTGCACGTAATAGTCGTCCAGCATTGCGTTGCCCAGCTCTATCGTCAGCTTGCCGTCGCCCTTCATCGCGTCACGCGCATTGATGGCCAGGTTCAGAATCACGTTCTCGATCTGGCCGGGGTCAATCAGCACATTCCACAGCCCGCCGCTGACAACAGTTTCAATCTCTATGGCCTCACCCAAGGCGCGGCGCAGCAACTCATCCATGTTGCGCACCAGCCGGCCCAGATCAGCCACCACCGGCTGCAAGGGCTGGCGGCGTGCAAATGCGAGCAGGTGCATAGACAGTTTTGCGCCGCGCTCCACCGCTGCGATTGCCGTATCCAGCCGCCTTTGCGCGACGCCATCGCTGGCCGAATGCAGCCGCATCAGCTGCAAGTTGCCGGAAATGATCTGCAGCACATTGTTAAAGTCATGCGCAACGCCGCCGGTCAACTGGCCGACAGCCTCCATTTTTTGCGCCTGCCTCAGTGCATCTTCTGCCTTGGCGCGTTGCGCCACTTCATCCACGACGCGCTGTTCCAGCGTTTCATTCATTTCCCGCAAGGCTTCTTCAATGCGGCGGCGCTCAGTGATATCGGTTTTCACTGCAATCAACGCCTGCGGCTGCCCGCGCTCATCCACCAGCCGGCTGACGCTGCTGGACACCCACACATAGGTATTGCCCGGTTTCAGATAGCGCTTTTCCAACGTAAATCCTTCGCCTGTTTCCACCAGGCGCCGGAACTTCAGCGTATTTCCTGCCATATCGTCGGGATGAATGATGTCGTTCATGTTCAAGCTCAACATCTCTTCTTCCGAGCGGCCCAGCATACGGCACAGCGCGCCATTGACACGCTTGAATCCGCCGGCCAGATCCAGCTCCGACAAACCCACCGAAGCCTGGCCGAAGATCGCCTTCAGCCGGTCTTCGCTAGCGCGCAGCGCATGCTCAATCCCCTTGCGCTCGGTGATGTCCAGCGCCACTCCTACGTAGCGTCGTGATTCCGGCACATCGCTGCCGATGACTTCGCCCTGGCGAGCGATCCAGCGCTGCTCGCCATTATCTGGCCGGGTGATCCTGTATTCCGCATACGCAAGCGGGTTTTCATCGCTCTGCAGGCGGAACTGCCCTATCTTTGAGTAATCTTCCTTATGCACGATGCCAACCAGCAGTTCAGACGTAATCTCCACCCCGTTGGCAATGCCGAACAGCCGACGGTAGGTATCTGAAACGACCAGTTTTCCTGTGTCGGGAAACCATTCAAAACTGCCTATGCCGCCCGCCTGCTGTGCAATGCGCAAACGTTCTTCGGTCTCGGTACGCTCGGTCACATCCAGACCATCGATAAAAATGCCGGATATATCACCGCCCGCATTACGAATGGGCTGATAGACAAAATCAACAAACCGCTGGCGCAGGGGACCATCGCCATCGCTTTTAAGGATGACCTTGACTTGCTTGCCTACATACGGCTGGCCGGTGGCATACACCTGATCCAGCAGCTCAGTGAAGCCTTGCCCGCTGATTTCGGGCAAAGCTACTTCCAGCGGTTTTCCTATCACATCGCGGTTGCCCACCAGTTCCAGATAAGGCTTGTTGGCCAGCTCGAACACGTGGCCGGGGCCGCGCAGCACCGCCATGAAGCTAGGCACCTGCTGGAACAGCTCGCGCAACATGTCAGTTTCTGCGCTCAAGCTTGTGTTGGCCTGCTTGACGACAATCTTTTCGTCTTCCAGCAGGCGGTTCAGCCGGTTCAGCTCTGCATTGGCCTGTTGCTGGCTTTGCTCGGCGCGGATTTTTTCGGTGATCTCGATCGCTGTGCACAGCACGCCGCCGATGTCGCCGCTCTCCAGTCGCACCGGTGTGTAAAACAGATCGAACCAGACTTCCTCGGGCACGTGGTTGCGCTCCACCGTCAGGTTTACCCGCTGATAAGACTGCGACTCTCCACGAAAACCGGTCTCGATAACGCGCCGGTTCCAGTCCCAGATTTCCGGCCACGTTGCGGCAACCTTGCCACCCAGCGCTTGCGGATGGCGCCGCCCCGCTATCGGCGCATAGCTGTCGTTGTACAGCATCACATGGTCAGGCCCCCACATCAGGACCATTGCCACCTCTGAATCAAGGATGATATCCACCACCGTGCGCAAGACCTGTGGCCAGGTGTCCATCGCGCCCAGCGTGGTGCTCGACCAGTCAAAGTGACGTATCAGTTCGCCGGCTTCACCGCCTCGGAGCGCTATTGTTTTCATAATGCGAATGCGCTTTCAATGGCTGTGCGGCGGCGCGGCATGCGCAATGTGAACACCGTGCCAAGCTCGGATGTAGACTCCACATCCACGCTGCCTCCGTGAGCGCCGACGAATTTACTGACTGTGTATAAACCCAGGCCCAGCCCCTGCGAGGGATTGCGGCGGTCGCTGCCCTGATGAAAGGGCTGGAAGATCAGCGGCAACTGCTGAGCATCGATTACACCGCGGTTGCTGACTTTCAGTGCGACCCAGTCGCGATCGCTGCCATCTATCTCCAATACCACCGGCTGTCCGGGTTCACCATGCTGCAAAGCGTTGTTGAGCAGGTTACTGATAACCTGCGCGAAGCGGCATACGTCCACGCTGCCGATGACGTCACCGCTACTGTGCAGGCTGATCCGCGGCTCTTTACCGGACGACTGCAGCTCTTCTATCATGTCGCGGCACAGTTCT
>JAYSKH010000165.1:0-9339 GCA_043726505.1 Undibacterium sp.
GAAGGAAATGATGCGTTTCTTCTCCACCCACCCGCAACAGGCCGGCAGCGCTTAACAGACAATTGCCGATGCGCTTCTGATGTGTCGCTGATGTGCTGCTGATGTGGTGCCGACGTCTTATGCGGCCAGCGCATCCTCGTCATGGAAGTGACGGCGCACAGGCTGCGATATCATCTTGAACGGCTGCAGGTTCATGTCTGCTTCCACCATAGGCTGCGCATCACGGATGCAGGCGCGTGCCGCCGGCTTCTTCAGATGCGCCTGGAAGCCGTTTTCAGTATCCCAGCTCTGGTACAGGAACCATAGCGCCGGGTCATCCACTGCCCGGTGCAGGTCGTAATCCAGACAGCCGCGTTCCAGCCGCGCTGCCTGCACCAAATTCAGCAGTATGCCGCCCAGCGCTTCTTCGTGACCTTTTTTTGCGCGGATAAATACAATCTTGGTGATAGGCATGAGGCACTCCTGAATGTGGAACGGCATGGATACAACGTGGATGCCAGTGTAGGAGCTGAGCGCGGTTTGGTGAATACACAATCTTATTTCTTGATTGCCTAATTCTCTTAAGCATTGGACAAATGCAGCTTGCGCGATGCTGGCCGCATCCAGTTGCCTGCGCATGCCATATCTCTTCAACGATGACTAATCGGATGCTGCATAAATAGACGCATTATTGACGCAGGCTTTTGCAAATTCTATAAGGCGGGCCCGAAAAAATTAACAGGGGACGCATGCCGCGCAATGCTTTGCCTTAAATTTAATCAGAAATGCTATTTCCTTTTTAATCAAGGAGATACGGCATCGAAATAGGAGTTATCCACAATCTTGACCACAATTTTTGTGGGTAAGTAAATTTGCCCGGGCTGTATAAAGTATCAGCTTGACAGAGCAGGTTTTTCGGCAATGGGGTACAGTAGGCATCAGAGTATTTATGCTGAAAAATAAACATGCTTATGCCTATTTCTTCTACCTGTTTTACGCCGTCTTCGGTTATCGTGTGTGTTCCACAGACAAGGTGTCGCCATGCCGAATAATGAGTCTTCTGCCAGTGTAGCTGCTGCGCCAGACCCGCTGAAAAATTTTATCTCTGCGTTTGCAGCGCTCATGGATGCACAGCCGTCCGAACCGCTGATCCTGGATCGCGGCGCGGCCTTGCTACGGCAACTGGTGTCGGCAGATGGCTGGCTGCCGGATGCCTATGCGCAGCCGGATGCTGTGCGCTACCAGCAGTTTCTGCTGCATGCCGATGCCGCAAAGCGCTTTTCCGTGGTCAGTTTTGTGTGGGGGCCGGGCCAGCAGACGCCGATACACAATCATACCGTGTGGGGCCTGATAGGCATGTTGCGCGGCGCTGAGATATCGCAAGGCTTTGCCCGTACCGACGATGGCGCGCTGGCACCGGACGGCAAGGCGGTGCGGCTGGAGCCTGGCACGGTGGAAGCGGTATCGCCAGCCATTGGGGATATCCACCAGGTCAGCAATGCATTTGCCGACAGGGTTTCCATCAGCATCCACGTGTACGGCGCCGATATCGGCGAAGTGCAGCGCTCGGTGTTTTATGCAGATGGCAGCAGCAAGGCTTTCATCTCCGGATATTCGACGCCGGTATTATCCTGAGCAATTCCATCGAACCGATATTCAATAACAGATCAATGAACGCCGACATCAAACAAGCTTCTGAAGTACGCACCATTTCTTATGCGCAGATACGTAGCGCACTGCTGGAAAAGCGTGAAATTGCACTGCTGGATGTGCGCGAAGAAGCGCCTTTCGCAGAAGAGCATCCGCTGTTTGCCGCCAACCTGCCGCTGTCACGTGTAGAGCTGGACGCCCACGCGCGTTTGCCTCGGCTGGACACCGCTATTGCCGTGTACGATGACGATGAAGGGCTGGCGCAACGCGCTGCGCGCATGCTGCAGCAGCTGGGCTACACCGATGTCTCGTTGCTGGAAGGCGGGCTGGCCGGCTGGCGCAATGCCGGCGGCGAAATTTTCCGCGACGTCAATGCACCCAGCAAAGCCTTTGGCGAGCTGGTAGAGTCGCAGCGCCATACGCCGTCTTTTTCGGCGCAGGAAGTGCAGCAGTTGCTGGACCAGAAAGCCGATGTGGTCGTGCTGGATGCGCGCCGCTTTGACGAATACCGGACCATGAGCATCCCCACCAGCATCAGCGTGCCCGGCGCCGAACTGGTGTTGCGTGCGCGCGAGCTGGCGCCCGATCCGAAGACGCAGGTGATCGTCAATTGTGCAGGCCGCACTCGCAGCATCATCGGCACGCAGTCGCTGGTGAATGCGGGTATTCCCAATCCGGTTGCAGCGCTGCGCAACGGTACGATAGGCTGGACGCTGGCAGGGCAGACACTGCAGCACCAGCAACAGCGCCGCTTCACGGAGGTGAGCGCCGAAAACCTCACGGAGGCAGCGGTTTCCGCGCGCCGTACTGCAGATTTGGCCAGCGTACAGCGGACTAGCCTGGCGCAGTTACAGCAGTATCTGCAGCAGACCGGCAGGACGACTTATCGCTTTGATGTACGCACGCCGGAAGAATACGTGCATGCGCATTTGCCGGGTTTTGCCTCAGCGCCGGGTGGACAGCTGGTGCAGGAAACCGACCACGTCGCACCGGTGCGCGGTGCGCGCATTGTGCTGGCAGATGACGACGGCGTGCGCGCCAATATGACTGCTTCCTGGCTCGCGCAGATGGGCTGGGATGTGCATGTGCTGGATGGCGCTGCCACTGCGGACTGGAGCGAAAGCGGACAGTCGCCCGCAAGCCTGCCGCAAGGCGTGGAAGCGACAGACAAGGCCGCACTGATTTCTGCAGCCGCTTTGAAAGAATGGCTGGCTGGTGCAGATGGAAAAGGGATTGTCGTAGTCGATTTTGCGACCAGCGCGCAATTTGTGCAAAGGCGCATTCCCGGCGCGTGGTTTGCGTTGCGTTCGGAGTTGCAGGCATCCATACAAAAACTGCCGCAGCTTAATCGTTATGTGTTGACGTCTGCCGACGGTTTGCTGGCGCAGCTGGTGCTGAAAGAATTCCAGGCGCTGACCACGGCGCAGGTGCTGGTGCTGGAGGGCGGTACCGACGCCTGGCTCGCCGCCAGCTTGCCGATTGAGGGAGCGGATTCCGCTGCTACTGCGCATTTCGCGTCGCCGCGCACCGACCGCTATCGCCGCCCCTATGAGGGCACGGATAACCCGGTTGCGGCTATGCAGGCTTACCTGGACTGGGAATACGGCCTGGTAGAGCAACTGGGGCGCGACGGCACCCACGGGTTTTTTGTCATCTGAGCCAGGAAGCCAGTCTTATGGAAATGCCGGCCTAGTCCACGATGAACAGAGTAGCGCCGTCCTTCGTATAAGAGCGGTGCGCCTCCGCCTGGTCGGCAACCTGGTAGCTGATGCCGGGTGTCATGCTGAAGCGGCGGCCATCCTGCAGTTCCGTTTCCATCGAACCGCTCAGGCACAGCAGGATATGGCCCTTGCTGCACCAGTGGTCTGCCAGATAACCGGCGCTGTACTCCACCATGCGCACGCGAATCGCGCCGAACTGGCGGGTACGCCAATAAGCGATGCCGGTTTCGCCTGCATGTTCGGTTTTCTCAACGGTGGACCAGTCAGTGATGCCGAAAGGGATATTTGAAATCTGCATGGTGTTTTTTAGGGTCTGTTGTCTAGTCGGCCGTGATGTCTGCCAGTTCGGGTTTGGCAATGCGCAGATAATCGGCTGCATTGAGCACGATAGACCGGTCCAGTCTTCCGGCATTAAACGCGATTTCGGTGTAGCGCCGGAACAGCTCAGGGTCCACCAGCAGCCGTAACCCAGCATCGAAGGAAAAGGGCGGTATCGCGCCGATCACGCAGCCGGTTTGCGCCATCGCCTCTTCAGGCGACAGCAGGCTGGCCTTGGCCAGGCCGTAGTGGGCTGCCACTTTTTTAAAGTCCACGCGGCGGTCGCCGGGAACGATGGTCATCACGCTAAAGTCGGCATTCTTCAGCTTGCACAACATGGCCTTGGCGCCCTGGCCGACTTCGGTACCGCGCACAGCGGCCACTTTCTCGGAATTTCCTTCAAGCGCGTGCTCGACGACGCGGAAATCGGCGCCTGCCTCTGTCAGTAGCTGCTGCAATCGTTCAAACACGTTTCCCCCTCACGGTTCATCGTAGTTTCAGTGTTGCTTATTATATAGATGCCTCTGAATCGGCGGAAATTTGGGATATGGGGCTACATATAGCGGTAAAAGTCTTCCGAAAACGGCAGGAATTGCCACGAATGGCAGAGGGTGGGCGCAAATGCCACAACGTCATCTTTTTGCGCTATGCAACAGTTATAATAAAACCAATCGGGCCGCTGCAAAGGGCGGCATCACTGGCGTGCAGCATGAATATATTTTCAATCGGAATCAGACGGTGGCTGGGCTTGGCCCTGTGCGGCCTGCCGGCTGTCGTACTCAGCGGCTGGCTGATGGGCAACGAGAAAATGCTGTCCCTGATGTCCGGCACCGTGGCAATGTCGCTGACTGCTGCCATTTTGTTTATCGTCGCAGGCGCCTGCCTGCTGGGTTCCTACCGTAGCAGCTGGTCGCGCTATGTCTTGCGCTTTATGTCCGTGGTGCTGGTGGCCGCTCCGGCGTTGATTTTGCTGGAGCATCTGATTAGACCCGGCCTGGATCCGGGTTCTGCCAGCCTGCTGCCGCTGGACACGGGGCTGGCGCTGATCCTGTCGGGAACGGTATTCTTGATCGATAGCCGCAGCGTACAGGGGCCCCGCACGCGCAAGATAGTCCGGGGGCTGGTGATCGCGGTGTTGCTGATCGGCGGGCTGAGCCTGTTCATGTATACGCTGAACCTGGAAGACCTGTACCGCATCACTGGCTACAACCGTATCGCCGCTCCTTCCGCGCTCGGCATCTGCCTGCTGGGCCTTGGCCTGTGGTTTTTTATCGGCGACGGCATCGCTGCCTCCCCGGCCAATCTGCATAACGAAGACCAGCGTATTACCCGCATCGCCGGCATGCTGCTGACGATACTGGCCGTGGTAGCGGGACTGACGGGCTTTGCAGTATTGCAGCAGGGATATGAACAGACCACCAAGGACAATGTGCAGAGCGATGCCATTCGCAATGCCGTGGTCGTTGACCATATGCTGGGGCAGGCCAGCATGCTCGCCAAATCGGTGTCGACGCGGCCTGCGTTGAAAAAGGCGCTGGCTTCCTTGAGCGAACGTCCGCACAACCCGGACGCGCTGGCCTTTGTCGGTGAAGTAGCGCGCACTCTGCTGCCGCTGGGGTTTTCCGGCATCGAGTTTTATAACGCGCGTGGCGAGCATCTGTACACCACGTCAGAAATGAGTGACGCGCACGCCGCCGTGACAGCGCAGCTGACCGGCGACGCCGGTAGCCAAAGCACCCAAGGCAGCCAAAGCAGTGAAAGCCTGCTGTGGGAAGACGGCTTTGTGCTGCGCTCGGAAAACGAGGCTATGCTGGATGGCAAGGTAGTAGGCCGCATCGTTACCGAGCAAAGGCTGTCGTCGCTGACGAGCCTGATCAAGGATTTGCAAACGCTGGGAGATTCAGATGATGCGCTGCTGTGTACTCGCCAGGGCGGGGATGCGGTCTGTTTTCCTACGCGGTTTTTTGCGGCAAACATGCATGTAGCGTTATCCGGCAATGATGGTATCGGCCTACCGCTGGCACGCGCACTGTCTGGAAAATCCGGCGCCGTTGCCGTGACCGATATTGGCGGCAGCAACGTGATGGCCGCTTATGCACCGGTTGGCAAGCGTGGTCTGGGTCTGGTGCTGAAAACCGGGCTGGAAGAACAATACGCATTGCTGCGCAAGCAATTCAACCTGCTGGGCCTGCTGCTGGCGCTGCTGGTGGTGCTAGGCACCTTTGTGTTGCGCAAGCAGCTGCAGCCGCTGGTCAGCCATATTCTGCAAGAACAGAACCGCATGAAGCTGATCCTGGAAAATTCCACCGATGCCTTCGTCATGGTGGGAGAGAGCGGCCGCATCCGCGACTGGAATGCGCAGGCCGAACGCAGCCTGGGATGGACGCGCGAAGAGGTACTGGGCAAGCGCCTGCTGGAAATGATCATTCCACCGTCGCAGCTGGAGAGCGTCGTTGCCCACATCACGCATCTGGAGGACGACAATGCGCAGGGCACGGTGGTACACCGGCGCGTGGAAATTGATGCGCGGCGCAAGGATGGCGCGTTGATACCGATGGAGATATCCATCGCTTCGCTGTATGACACGGACGGTTATGCGGGCCACGTATTCCTGCGCGATATTTCAGAACGCAGAAAGGTGGATGCGCTGAAGGACGAGTTCATCTCCACCGTCAGCCACGAACTGCGCACGCCGCTGACTTCCATCCACGGGGCACTTGGATTGATCCTGGGAGGCGTCGCCGGGCAGGTGCCGGCGCAGGCCGGCCAGTTGCTGACGGTTGCCCATCGCAACAGCGAACGCCTGATACGCCTGATCAACGATATCCTGGACATAGAAAAAATCGAATCCGGCAACATGAGCTTCGTTTTCAAACCCAGCAGCCTGCCGCTGCTGATACAGCAGGCGCTTGAACTCAGCACTTTTTATGGACAGCAGTACGGCGTAGAGTTCAGGCTGCAGCAGCCAGTGCCGGATGTCAGCGTCAATGTCGATCAGGACAGGCTGATCCAGGTCATGATCAACCTGCTGTCCAATGCGGCCAAGTTCTCTAATACCGGTAGCAGCGTAGAGATATCGGCGCAGGCGCAGCAGGCGAAAGTGCGCGTTACTGTGACCGATCACGGCTGCGGTATTCCGCCGGAATCGCATGACAGGATATTCCAGAAATTTTCACAGGTCGACGGTTCCGACCGCCGCAAGAAGGGCGGCACGGGCCTGGGCCTCAGCATCTGCAAATCCATCATCGAGCAGATGCAGGGGACGATAGGGTTTGCATCGGTAGTGGACGAAGGCAGCCGCTTCTATTTCGAGTTGCCCGTCATTGACACAACTGCGGGCCAGCTCGGAGAAAGTAACGGGGAAGGGTGGCCAGGCTAGTTGGTATGCAGAGATTACCTGGCTTATTCCCAGGGATCTTCTTCCAGATAATCGTGGCGGATAAAATCCCGGTAAGCCTGGTGCACAAACAGCCCCAGCCCGGCGACCACCATCAGCGCCGGTATCATCAGGAACAGCAGCGGCGCTTCCACTTCACATACGCTCAGTACATCGCACATTGCAATATGGTAGCTGCGAACGACATTCAGGATAGCCATGCCTATCAACGCAAAAGCCAGATAGCCGAGCGAGCGGAATTTACTCGCGCGTTTGTAGTGGTAGTGGGCATGCTGCATGATAGTTTCCTTTCAGACAATGACCGAAGTGTGGCGTTATCATGCATTGCAGGCAACAGGACAAGGTCGGAAGCTTTTGTAGGATTAGTCTGATACGAAAAGTTTGCTCAAAAGAAAAAGCCATACAACACAGGCTGCACGGCTAGTTTCGGGCCAATGCCAGATTCAGGTCAGCTGGCGCGGTTTGGAGGCTGAAAAATGCGCTGCCGATGCTGCGCGTGCCGGCACGGCGGCACGGGCAGCGACTCCATCACGCAGCTTGAAGATACTGACCGCTTGCGCCAGCTTGGCGGCTTGCTCTTCCATCGATGTTGCCGCAGCGGCAGATTCTTCCACCAGCGCCGCATTCTGCTGGGTGACTTCATCCATCTGCGCGATGGCGAGGTTGACCTGTTCAATGCCTGTGCTCTGCTCGTTGCTGGCAGCACTGATTTCGCTGACGATATCGCTGACCTGCCTGACGCTGTCTACCACCTGCTTCATCGTATCTCCGGCGCGGTCCACAAGTTTGCTGCCTAAGCTGACATTGCCGACCGCATCATCAATGAGTACCTTGATTTCCTTGGCGGCAGCGGCGCTGCGCTGTGCCAGCGTGCGCACTTCGGTTGCGACGACGGCAAAGCCGCGCCCCTGCTCACCGGCGCGTGCTGCCTCCACTGCTGCATTCAATGCCAGGATATTGGTCTGGAAGGCGATGCCGTCGATGACGCTGATGATATCGACAATCTTGCGTGATGATTCATTGATGGAGCTCATTGTCTGTATGACCTGGCCTACCACTTCGCCGCCTTGCACCGCGATTTGTGAAGCGGATGCCGCCAGCTGGTTGGCCTGGCGCGCATTGTCGGCGTTTTGCTTGACCGTGGAGGTCAGCTCTTCCATTGCCGATGCCGTTTCTTCCAGTGAGCTGGCCTGTTCTTCTGTGCGGCTGGACAAATCCAGGTTGCCTGCAGCGATCTGGCTGGATGCTGTTGCGATGGTATCGGTGCCGCTGCGCACTTCGCTGACAATCTGCAGCAGGCTGTCGTTCATCGCTTTCAGCGCTGTCATCATCTGGCCGGTTTCATCGTTGCCGGAAGAATGGATGTCGGCAGTCAGGTCACCATGCGCGACCTTCTCGGAAATTCCAACAGCCTCTATCAGCGGGCGGGAAATAATGCGCGCGATGACGACCGCCAGCACCAAGCCGATGACAATACATACGACCAGCAGCACAATGATCCAGGTACGGGCCGATGCATAGGTGACATCTGCGCTCGTGTTGGAGGCGGTGCTGCCGTCGTCGTTGATTTTTACCAGTTGGTCCAATTGATCATTCAACTGGCGGAAAAGCTTGTTGGAATCGCCTTTGAATAAAGCGCGCGCTTCTTCTTTTTTGCCGGTGCGGGACATATCGATGATTTTTTTACTTTCAGCGAGGTAGCCATCCAGCGATTTCTGGAACTCCGGATAGATGCGTTTTTCTTCCGGCTCAGAGATCATTTTTTCGTATTCTGCCTGGGTTTGGCGGAACAGGCCCAGCCGTGTTTCCATTGCTTTTTCAACCGTGCCCAGATCGGCCTCGTCAGTGGAAAGGATGTGCTGCAATTCTGAAATACGGAAGCGGGCCAGTGAAGACTGCATCTGAAGGCCGGAGCGTATGCTGGGCAGCCAGTTGGTAGCGATATCCGAGGATGCGCTATTGACAACAATCAGTTCTCGGATGGAAAAGGCGCCGAGCAGGACAGTCAACACCATCATCACGATAAAAGAACTCATCAGCTTGCTGCTGATCTTCATATTATTAAACCATTGCATGGCAGGTCCTTGAAGAAATAAAGAAAGATAAAGCTGTGCAGGAGGATTACATTGTCTCAATAAATAATTACATGCCGAGGAGGTACATTTTTTTTGACGCAATAGAAAAGCTGTTTTTTAATGCTTCACACGCCTACCTCACCGCCTTTGTCATTCCGGCGCCAGGCCTGAACGGATATTTTTCGGTGGCTTGAGTTTG
>JAYSKH010000166.1:0-22462 GCA_043726505.1 Undibacterium sp.
TTCCACGCGCCAGCGCTGGGCCACAACGTCGGGGCGGCGGCCCACCAGATTGGCGGGCACATAATCAGGCAGGCTGATCGGTAACTGGGTGGAAGAGGAGCCCGTTGCGGGGTGTGCGGTTCCCCCGGATAGGCCTGCCAGCAGGCGTGGGCGCTGCACTGCGTCGCCTGCACCCGGGCCCTGGCCTGTCAGCGCGGCAATCTGGTTGCGCAGCAGGCTGATGGATTCATCCAGCTGTTCTATATTGGATTGCGCCACCGGTAGCGAAGTCTCCGCCTGGCTGACTTCCAGTTGGGTGCCCAAGCCGGCGCGCTGGCGGCGGCGCGCGATATTGGCGATGGATTCCTGCTGCTGCAGGCTGGCAAGGGCAACATCCTTCAACTGGTACTGTAAGGACAGCTGCAGGTAGCTGCGCACCAGCGTGGTTTCCAGTTGCAGTTGCGCGCCACGCGCTTCGGCGGCGCTGGCATGCACGGTGTCGAGCGCTGCTTTCAGCGCATTGCTATCTTTTTCCCACAGGTCAAGGTCGTAGCCGGCTTTGACGGTAAGTTCGTTATACCATTCCGAATTGCCCGCCAGCGGAGGCGGCACCAGGCCCTGGCCAGTGAACAGCTCGCGCGTGGCGGCTGCTTCGGCGCCTATCTGCGGCAGTGTTTTTGCGCGTGCGATGCCAGCCAGGGAACCTGCCAGTTCCACCCGCGCCCGTGCGATCTTCAGTGTGGGGTTACCGCTGATGGCTTGCTGCACGAGGCCGTTCAGCTGCGGGTCGCCATAGGCTTGCCACCATGCTGCCTTGGGCCAGTTGGCGTCCAGGTTGGCGCTGTTGATGGCCGCTCCCGTAGCGAGGGTGTTGCTGTCGGTTATTTTTGCTTGCGGCGAAATGCCTTTCATGTCGGCGCAGCCGGCGAGGCCCAAGGTGAGCAGTGCGGCCGACGCCAGCAGCAGTGTCGTCCCCCAGCGCTTCACTGCAGGCAGGGTTGACGTATGCAATAGGTGCAACGGGATGCGGCCGGCGGAGGTTTTCATGAGCTTTCTGTTACGAACACGTAGGTGAGGAATGAGCGAGCTCAATATCTCCAGAAATGTCATAAGCTGTAGCTTCAAAAGCTTAAACTACTAAATCATCGCTGCCAAGAGGGATCGCCCGGTAATGCTGCACAGTGTATCTGTTGTATCATTTGAAAAAAATAGGCTATGCTGCAACGCACTATTTCAGTTATTGAAACGAAGGGGCGAGGGGCGATGGACAGATTGCAATCGATGCGCGTATTTCTGCAGGTGGTGGAGCAGGGTAGCTTCGCACGCGCGGCGCAAGTGCTGGATTTATCCAATGCTGCAGTCACGCGTTATGTGGCGGAGCTGGAAACTCATCTGGGCACACGGCTGCTGAACCGCAGCACGCGCAAGCTGTCTCTGACAGAGATAGGCCAGGCCTATCTGGAACGGGTGCAAAGGATATTGCCGGAGATAGACGATGCCGACGCCATTGCCACGTCACAATCGAAAGAGCCTCGCGGTATGCTGAGATTGTATTCGCACCAGAGCTTTGCGCAGTTCCAGCTGGCGAATTTGCTGTATGAATATTCGGAACGTTTTCCGGCCGTGAGCCTGGACGTGGCGATTTCCGGCAATGGCGTGGATCTGGTGCAGGACCGCTTTGATGTCGGCGTCATGATAGGGCTGCAAAAGATCGACGCCAGTATGATAGTGCGGCAGCTGGGCAGGGCCGAAGTGTTCCTGTGCGCATCGCCGGAATATCTGCGCCGCTATGGCGAGCCCAAATCACCGAAAGAACTTGCCAACCATGCGTGCCTGAATTTCGACTATAAGCAATTGCGCAATTCCTGGCCCGTACAGGGACCGGATGGCGATATCAACGTTCCCATCAATAGCAAGATCATCTGCAACAGCGGCGACCTGCTCAGCAACTGTGCAATTGCCGGCATGGGCTTGATGCTGCGCGCATCTTACGCGCTGGCGGAGGCGCTCAAAAGCGGCAAGCTGGTGCGGGTGCTGCCGAAAAGCCGTTTCAACGAGATCGTGGTGTCGCTGGTGTACCCCAACCGGCACCTGATGCCTGCCACCGCGCGCAGCTTTGTGGATTTCATGAGCGAGAAATATCCGCACCCCGAGACCGATCCCTGGAAAATTGAATAAACGAGCCTGGGTGCGATGGCGCGACAGCCCAAGGGGGCCGGTAAGCTTATGGCGTTGTTTACGCTATTTGGTGTAATCGAAATCCGCCGCAGGCAGCGTATCGGCAATCGAGTGCCGGTCGCGCTGCACAGGATTGCCGTGCACGTTATTTCGATCCTTGCGCGCATAAGGGGTATCGGGCACGCCTTCAAACACCTGCTGCTCTTCCTGAGCATGCGGCAGGCTGTTGTCCGTCTGTTCTTCATGTACCAGTTCCGATTCCGACCTTGTGCCGTTCAATGTATCGTCACCGCTGCCTATGTGCAGTGGTGGCGCTGAATCGCGCATGTCATGTGCCTGGTCGGCGATGCCCTTGTCTGATTTTTTCATTCTGCTTTCCTCACTGGCCGCGTCGTTAATGTCCCCATAGTGCGGCAGCTTTGTGGAAACGTCTGTGAGGCAGCTAACAGACGGTGACTTTGCAGGGATACGTAGGTGAAGCACGTTAGCAATGATACTTTCCTCATCAGCCTATTCTTACAAGCTTCTCTCTTTCCGGCCTATGTGCAGCACGGATTTTTGTCCAATGGCAGCGGCGATATTCTTTGCTAAAGTGAATTCAGCATTAAAGCCAATGCAAATAAGCCAATGCAAATAAGCCAATGCAAATCAAACGCAGAAAATCGCATAACCACTGTCGCAGGAGCCTATCATGGACGATAAAAAACCAAGCAAAGAACAGGTCAGGGAATGGTTGAAACGTGAAGTCGCAGCCAACCGCCCACCTCCAAACCCCGAAGAAATCCGCCGCGCATTGGGCCGCACGCTGATGGATGCCGCGCGGGTTGCGATGTCGAATAAAAAATTCATAATGTGAAGTAACGTACAGAAGCAGATGTCCTGTTTTATTAAAATGGATTTACCGTGAAAGACCTGTGCTGTGGACGCTCAATGTGCATGGGGCGCTTTACACCTTACCCCATGCTTGGCATAGGTCCGTAGCGGTTCCTGAGCTTTATCCCGTACTTGAGCCGTACGGGATCTTTTTTCCCGACTCTCCCCGTAACGCCGGGCATCTGCGATTCATGGACAAGGCGTTACATTTTCCCCGGCCCTTTGGTCGGGGATTTTTACGTGTGTCTTCCATGCGCAGAATGTGCTTTCTACAAGCTGGCCGCAGCCTTGCTGCAACCGACTAAACGGCATTCTCTCGCCGATCCCGTTTCTCCATTAGAATCCTACTTATAACGATATAACGAGAACCGGCGCTGGGTTGCACCAGGCTGTGTCCTCATCACCGATCTTTTCGGACGGAGCGACCCCGCGGCATCTTGATGCCGTGGTGTTGGCCCGTTCTGGCCCATACGGATAAATCATGCAGCAAGAAAAACACCAGCATTACTGGGATCTGGGCAACGTCATCGAGCAGTTGCGTGCCTCCAGGGAGGTTGCGCACAAGGTAAGGCATCAGGGGTATATCCGTGAACTGCCTTCGCGCGCCGCACTGGAAGAAATTCTGGATGGGTTGCGCTCTGCCTTGTTCCCGACGCATTATGGCCGTCCCAGCCTGACTGATGAAAGCATAGACTATTTCGTTGGCAATACTCTCAATACCAGCCTCAATGTGCTGGCAGAGCAGGTGCGCAGGGCATTGCTGTTTGTCGGCAGCCAGATCGAATACAGCGACATCGAGCTGCATGAGCGCGCCACGCAGATAACGCGCGATTTTGCTGCCCAGTTGCCCGCGATACGCGCGGTGCTCGTCAGCGACCTGCAGGCTGCCTTCCAGGGAGATCCTGCGGCGTCCAGCGTGTCTGAGGTGCTGCTGTGCTATCCGGGCACTACCGCTATTATTTATTACCGGCTCGCGCATGCTTTATTCATACTGGGCGCGCCGCTGCTGGCACGCATGATTTCAGAAATTGCGCATTCTTCCACCGGTATCGACATCCATCCGGGTGCGCAGATAGGCCCTAGTTTTTTCATTGACCACGGCACCGGCGTGGTCATCGGTGAAACTGCAATCATCGGCCAGCGTGTCCGGCTGTACCAGGCAGTGACGCTGGGTGCGAAGCGCTTTCCCGCTGATGAAAACGGCGCACTTATCAAGGGCAATCCGCGCCATCCTATCTTGGAAGACGACGTTATTATCTATGCAGGCGCCACGATACTGGGCCGCATTACAATAGGGCGCGGTTCAACGATAGGTGGCAATGTGTGGCTGACGCAAAGCGTGCCGGCAGAGAGCAATGTCACGCAGGCGCAGATGCAGACGCGTAATAATGAGGGCTGCTAAGCCTGTCCCGAATGTGCGGGCCTTGCTTGCCTGCAGCGGCTCTCCACGCGGCTTTGCGGTGTAAATCGTGCGGAAGCCCGCGTGCGCGCAGGCTTGCAAATTTTTCGGTTAAACTATGGTCATCGACCTACAAGCACCAGCCTTCTTTCATGTTAGGATGCGCCTAAATTCCCAATCTGAAAGGAATTCGCATGCATCGCCCTGACCCTATTCCACCGGCAGACACACCGCCGCTTGATCCTACCCCGGTCCAAAGTCCGGTGCCCGACCCCAGGCCGAGCTATGAGCATTTTCCTTCTCTGTCCTGCGCGCTGTAGCCTTAAATCCATTCATTGAGCACAAGCACCATCGCCGGACCACGCCAGATTTTATCTTTCGTAACCGTACTGTCATTTGATCAGGAGACATACCATGGCACTTTTCTTTGTTGAAGCGGTGAAATTCGACGATAGCGGGGAGCGTGTTGAAAAAGTGCGCTGGGGAAAGAGTAAGGGCGGAGAGATCACCCCTCCGGCCATCGTTGCCGACCCGGAAGAAGTTGGCGTGCCCGCCGTTCTGGAAGCAATAGAAAACGGCGATGAAGTCATCACCAAGTTCAGCGTTGACGGCTCCATTACGATGGGACCGCTGCTGAAAGTAATCAGCAACGATGATGGCACCGCAGGCATCACGACCGAGCCCCACGAGCAACCCGGTTTTGAGCTGAGTGACCTACCGCGGTTTTAAAGCCTTGGTACAAGCGACAGTTAAAGCCAGCAGCAGTTAAAGCCAGGGTAAAGCCTTGTCTCCTGCCTGTTCGTGGAGCAGAATAGGCAGGACCAGTGGGCAAAGAGCCAACCGGCATAAGGCAAACCTCACTCCTTCATACGTATAATCGTATAAACAAATGTAAATTACTTCGTTGTAACTATAGCTTCAGGCTATATATCATTGGTCTATAAGAAATCTTCACCTAAAAGGGTCCACATGAGTCATACACGTAAGTCTATCGTTACCAAACTATTTGCAAGCCTGCTGCTGGCCAGCCTCTCGCTCGGGGCTGTTGCTGCTGATCTGCTGGATAGTGTCAAATCGCGCGGTACCCTGAAAATCGCACTGGAAGGCACCTATCCTCCGTTCAACTTCAAGGACCAGAAAACCGGCCAGCTCGACGGCTTTGACGTGGATGTGGCCAAATTGCTGGCGGCCAAGCTGGGCGTAAAACCTGAGTTCGTCACTTCAGAGTGGAGCGGCATCCTGGCGGGTCTGTCGGCCGGTAAATACGATGTCATCGTCAACCAGGTCGGCATTACGGCCAAGCGCCAGGAAACTTTCGACTTCTCCGACCCTTACACAATTTCTGCCGCTCAACTGGTGATCCGTAAAAATGAAAGCCGCAACTTCACCAGCCTGGATGACCTGAAGGGCAAAAAGCTCGGCGTAGGCCAGGGCAGCAATTATGAAGAAAAAGCGAAAAGCGTTGCTGGGGTGGAAGTAAAGAGCTATCCAGGCGCTCCTGAATATCTGCAAGACCTGGCTTCAGGCCGTGTAGATGCAGCGCTGAATGACAGCCTGATGGTGGCTTACCTGGTCAAGAATTCGGCACTGCCGATCAAGGCAGGCGCGCCTATCGGTGAACTGGCGAAAAATGGTATCCCCTTCCAGAAGGGCAATCCTAAATTCCAGGCTGCGCTGAATGATGCGCTGGCGGCGATCATCAAGGACGGCAGCTTCGCCAAGGTTTCGGTCAAATGGTTTGGCCGCGACGTCAGCAAACCGCCTACAGCACAGTAATTACTTAATACCTGCGTTGGTTTTGTCTGGCCGGAGTTTATTGCTCCGCAGCGATAGCGCTGAAGTGTCCAGATGAGGTATGCTAACGCATCGGTCTTCTCATCCCCGCATCTATTGCGGGGATGTTTTTTTATGGGAAAGTAATGGAACTCCTGGACTTGTTGCGGCTTGCCGCGCCGGTGATGCTCAAGGGTGTGGCATATACGCTGTTGTTTGCCGTCGGCTCCATGATAGGCGGCCTGGCGCTGGGCTTTCTGATTGCGGTAGCCCGTATCGTTCCATGGCGCTGGCTCAATGTGCCGGCGGTGACCTATGTCAGCCTGATACGCGGCACGCCGCTGCTGGTACAGATTTTCGTTATCTATTACGGCTTGCCTAGCATAGGGATAGAATTTTCGGCGACGTCAGCCGGCATCCTGGCGTTGAGCCTGAACGCCGGCGCCTATCTGTCCGAGAGCATACGCGGTGCAATTCAGGGCGTGAGCCGTGGCCAGTGGTCGGCCAGCTTCAGCCTCGGGCTGACGTATGCGCAGACCTTGAGGTTTGTCATCATTCCCCAGGCGCTGCGTGTGGCAGTGCCTTCGATGAGCAATACACTGATCAGCCTGATCAAGGATACCTCGCTGGTATCGGTCATCACGGTAACCGAACTGATGCTGGCGACCAAGGAAGTGATTGCCACGACCTTCCAGCCATTGCCCTTGTATATTACCGCTGCGCTGGTGTACTGGGCGCTGAGCCTGTGCTTCGAGGCGGTGCAGATGAAGATGGAAAAGAAGTTGCAGCAGCCGCATCATTAAAGGCCACTAATGAAGTGGCTCAACAGCGGCTCAGCCGCGGCCTTCCTGGTGTTCTCCGCTGGAGATCCTTATGCAGCATGGTCATAAGTTTGTCTGAAAACATTCGTTTGAGACTACCGCATACTCGATTATCGTGATACCTGTTCACATCATGGAGATCGCTATGGCTGCCGCACCTGTGCTATTGGTATTTTCGCTGTACGCAGCTTCCCGTACGAAATGACGTCCTTGCTTGCCTATGCTGCGGCCGCGCCGAATGGCGCATTGCTGGAAGCGGAATACCGGCCGGCTGTGCATGTGAGGCCGGCATTGCCAGCCGATGCGGTAGCCGTCTGCGAAGTGCTGCGGCGCTCGATTCGCGAATGCTGCTTTCCTGATCATGGCAGCAACCCGCAGATTCTGGCCAGGTGGCTGGACAATAAAACGCCGCAGACGGTTGCCGGCTGGTTTTCCTCTCCAGCCAACTGCTCGCTGGTTGCCGTGTCGGAGGCCGGTATACATGGCGTGGGCCTGCTGACGGGCGCCGGCAAACTTGCCCTCTGCTATGTGCAGCCCGAGCTGCTGGGAACCGGCATAGGCAGTGCGCTGCTGCGCCGCATGGAACAGCAGGCCAGCGACTGGGAATTACCGTTCGTCAGCATCGACAGCACTGTCACTGCGCGCGATTTTTATATACGCCACGGCTATCATGCCGGCGGCATGAGTAAAATAAAATCCGGCATACAGGCAGTATCGCTGTGGAAATATCTTGATGATGGCAAAGCGCCAAACCAGCCAGTGGCAAAGCGCGGACGTCCGTGCCTGTGCGGGCTGGCAAGCCAGTAGGTGGTGCAATGTGCCGCAACGTGGCCGCAATGTGTTTGCAATGTATTCAACTTAAGCCCGATATATTTTGTTGCACATCCTTGTTATACTTTCCTTCATTGTCCTTACAGGCACACGCCTGACTACCTCTCTCCATGAAAATTCATTCCGCGATCATTGCAGGCCTGTTGTTTGCCGCGCTGCCGGCTTCTGCCGTTTTTGCTTCTACCGGCGAGGGAAGTGCCAAAAGCGCCAAAAGCGGCATAGACTGGCAAAAAGATAATAATGTGGACGCTGCATTTGCACGCGCCAAGGCCGGCAACAAGCCGCTGTTCCTCTATTGGGGAGCGGGCTGGTGCCCGCCATGCAACCAGGTCAAGGCCACTATTTTCAACCGCCAGGATTTTATTGACCGCTCTCGGCATTTCGTACCGGTCTATCTGGATGGTGATACGCCGGGCGCGCAAAAACTGGGCGCGCGCTTCAAGGTGCGCGGCTACCCGACGATGATCCTGTTCAAGCCGGACGGTACAGAAATCACGCGCCTGCCGGGAGAGGTTGATTCCGAGCGTTATCTGCAAGTGCTTGCACTGGCGATGAACACAACCAATTCTGTGCAGGATATTTTGAAGTCGGCGCTGGCCGGCGGCAAGAACCTGAAAGCCGAAGAATGGAGTCTGCTGGCCGATTACTCATGGGACGACCCTGAACAAAAGCTGGTGGATAACAAGGATGTCGCGGCCACGCTGCTGCGGCTGGCCGGCACTGCGCTGGCAGGACATGATGCAACTCGGCTCTACCTGAAAGCGCTGGTAGCGATAGCCTCTGTCAAGCCGGGACAGCCTGCGCCCGCGCTGGATAAAGCTGTAGCTGCGGACAAGTTGCAGAAGGCGCTGGGCGACCAGGCTGTGGCCCGCGACAATATGGACCTGTTCACCAATTACCCGGCTGATCTGACTGAGCTCGTCACCTCGCCGCAGACCGAAGCACGCAGTAAGCTGATTGCCGCATTCAACAGTGCTTTGCTACGCCTGGCGGATGACGCTACCCTGTCCAAGACGGACAGACTGACTGCGGTGGATGGCATGGTAGCGCTGGCGCGCCAGGAAAATCCCAAAGGTGCGCTGGATGCCGGCCTGCTCAAGGATGTGCAGAAGCGCGTTGCGCAGATAGACCAGGCAACCACCGATGCGTATGAGCGCCAGTCCGTCATCAATGCCGCCGGCCATGCACTCAGCAATGCAGGTTTGCTGGATGAATCGGATGCCTTGCTGAAGGCCGAGCTGAAGCGCTCGCACTCACCATATTATTTCATGCTGAGCCTGGCATCCAATGCCAAGAAGCGCGGCGACAAGGCTGCGGCTGTGAACTGGTATGAGCAAGCCTACAACGCCGCCAAAGGGCCAGCCACGCGCCTGCAATGGGGCGCAACCTACGTCAATGGCCTGATCGACCTGGCGCCGCAGGAAGAGGGGCGCATACAGAAAGCCACGCAGAACGTACTGGCTGAAATCGGCGGCACGGAAAATGCGTTTTACGAACGCAACCGCTCTTCTCTGGAACGCATGGGCAAAAAACTGAACGAATGGAACAAGGACGGCAAGCACAAAGTAGCGCTGCAAAAAGTGCGCAGCCAGCTGGACGGCATTTGCAGCAAACTGCCGGCCAAGGATCCACAGAAAGTCGCTTGCCAGGATGTCTTTAGCGAAGTGAAGTCTTAACGGCCTGCGGGCACGATGTCCCTCGGGACATTACCCGTTGATCAGATAAATAAAAAGGGGCTGCCGTTCATAAACGGCAGCCCCTTTTTATTTATTACTGAACAGAACGGGCGGAATGGCCTAGATCGCCACCGCGAAATGCAGCGCCAGTGAAGGCTTGTCGCGTTTGCGGCTAACCTGCTCCGATATCAGTGTGGGCTGCTCCCGGATTTCCGGCTCGCTGGCTTGCACTGGCACGGAGATCATCGCATTACGGGCCAGGCCGCCTTCGACGAACATCTTCAACTCTCCCGGACGGAATGCAGACCAGCTTTCATTTGACGTTAATGGCTTGGTGGCGATGACGGCGATCTTGTCGTCGGGTTTGTTATGCAGGCTGAAGTCGATGCTCTTGTCGCAGTCCACCAGCGCTGCGGTGGAAAACGGATATTCGCGCACGACGTAATGCAGGTTTGTCGAGCAGTGGGCAAACAGCACTTCGCCATTGGACAGCATGAAATTGAAGATGCCATGCGCTGCAATTTCCTGCGTCAGCGCGGCAACTGCCTCAAACAACTCGTCGCGGGCGGGCAGCCGGGCCGCGCTGCATTCTGGAAAACGCTTGCGCAGGCCTTCCATCAGGTAGCAGAAAGCGCGTTCGCTGTCGGTCTCGCCCACTGGGTGAAAAATGCCGTTCAGTGCGGGATCAAAGCTTTTCAGGTCGCCGTTGTGGGCGAAGGTCCAGTACTTGCCCCATAGCTCGCGCATGAAGGGATGGCTGTTTTCCAGGATGATGGTGCCTTGCGTCGCCTTGCGGATATGGGCGATGACGTTGCGGGATTTGATGGGGTTGCGCTTGATCATTTCCGCCAGTGGCGAAGTGATGGAAGACAGGTAGTCGGTAAACAAACGGCAGCCCGAGCCGTGGTAGAAGGCGATACCCCAGCCATCCTTATGCTCATCGGTGCGACCGCCGCGTTCCGAGAAACCTTCAAACGAAAAGGTGATCTCGGCCGGGTTGTTGCAATTCATACCCAATAATTGGCACATCGACTGCTATCCTGTTTTCAATATTCCAGCAATAGCTTCTAAAATACATCTATTGCCCTAAATCATGTAAATTATTTGCGTTTATTCCGGCTTAAATTCGTGAGCAAACGTAAATTCGTCAGTTCTGGCTGCATATTTGATGCCTTTACGCAACGCCCATGTTGCATACTGGTGATGCAAAGGAATTAACGCATAGTCCTTCAGCGCCAGGGCTGCTGCTTTTTTTGCAAAATCTTCGCGTTTCGCCTCATCCACCGATGACAGTGACGAGCGCACCAGTTCATCCAGTGCCGGATTGCTGTATTTGCCCCAGTTCCATGTGCCCCAGCCCGTATCCGGATTCGGCGTGCCGGCGAGCGTGCGCAAGCCGAAATCGGTGGCCAGCGTGCCCCAGCCCAGCAGCGCCATACTGAAATCGCCCTTGGAAACCTTGGGGAAATAGACCGCCAGCGGCAGTGTTTCTACCTTGGCCTGTATGCCGACCTTGCTGAGGAATTGCGCAACTGTCTGCACGACCTGCTCATCATTGATATAGCGGTTGTTCGGGCCCTGCAGCGTCAGTGCGAAACCGTTAGGGTATCCAGCTGCCGCCAGCAGTTTCTTCGCCCCTTCCGGGTCATAGGCCTCCACCTGCAGACTGCTGTTGTAGCCAAGGATGCCGGGCGCAACGATATTGGAGGCGGGTACGGCAAGGCCTTCCAGCGTGCGTTCCGTCAGTGCCTTGCGGTTGATTGCCTTGGAAATGGCCTGGCGCACGCGCACGTCGCGCAGCGGGTTCACAGCCAGCGGCTTGCCCGCCTTGTCGGTGATATACGGCGAAACCCTGGCCTGCTGGTCCAGCTCCCAGAACAGCGTGCGCCAAGAGATCTTTTGTTCCAGCTTGAATTTGGCGTTGGTCTTCAGCCTGGCGATATCAGCCGGCGGTACGCCGTCAATCGCGTCCACATCACCTGCCAGCAGTGCCGCAACGCGCGGTGCGCCGCTGGTGATGATACGGAACGTCACTTTGTCCCATGCCGCTTTTTCGCCCCAGTAGCTGTCATTACGTGCGACCTGTATGCTGTCGCCGCGCTTGAAGCTGACAAACTTGAAAGGGCCGGTTCCTATCAGCGCCTTGCCGCTGTTGAAATCGTCGGTGCTCGCATGCAGCGCTGCTTTTTTGGAAACGATAAAAATGGAGCTGACATCCAGCGGCAGCGGGCCGTAAGGCTTTGCTGTTTTCAGCCGGATAGTATAGGCATCCACTGCCTGCTTGGAGATGATCTGTTTGGTATAGCTGGTGAAAGGCCCCGGGCTATTGGTCAGCGTGGCCGGCCTGTCTAGCGAAAAAATCACATCATCCGCCGTGAGTTCGGAACCGTCATGGAATTTGACGCCATGGCGCAGCTTGAATTCCCATGTGATCGCGTCTACCGCCTTCCAGGAAGTTGCCAGACCGGGTATCAGGCGGCCGTTTGCATCCACGTTCACCAGCGCATCGAACAGGTGCGATGCAAATGAGATGTTGGGTGCGATATTCAGGTAGTGCGGGTCCAGCGACGATACGTCGGCGGCCAAACCTATCTTCAGCTCGGCTGCGGATGCAGGCACCAGCACTGCGTTTGCAATAGTCAATGCCACCGTTAGCGCGGCAGAGAGGATCAATTTTTTTCTGGAGAAGTAAGGCATGTTTTTCCTGGACGCTGTGCGGACAATCTGCAAGCTTAACATCAGACGTATCCGCAAACAGCCCATTACAGCAAGCAAGGCATGATGGTAGGGCCTGCAGGGCATAAAGTAAAAGACCCATTCCTGCTTAGGTTATTCTGATTCGATATATACGGATTGACGCAGGCCGAAAGCGCAGAAGCGGAGTGGGAGGGCGGTTTGCAAAAAAAAATGGACGAAAAAAAACGCTGCCGGTCTGACCGGGCAGCGTTTCTTAGTGGCGAAATCCGATTAGTTACGGATTACGCGTTTGTATTCATTGGTGCGGGTGTCGATCTCGATCGAGTCATCCTGGCTAACGAACAACGGCACTTGAACAACGTGCATGTTTGCTTCGATCGCGTTTTCGATCTTGGCTTCTTTCAGTACGTTACCGGATGTATTGCCTTTTACTGCTGGCTCCGAGTATACGACTTTACGAACGATCGTTGTTGGCAGTTCAACGGAGATGGCTTTGCCGTCGTAGAAAACCGCTTCGCATTCCATGCCGTCTTTCAGGTAATGCAATGCATCACCCAGGTTTTCTTCTTCGATTTCATACTGTTCATATTCTTTGTCCATGAATACAAACAATGGATCAGCGAAATAAGAATAAGTAACTTCTTTTTTATCCAGTACAACAACGTCAAATTTGTCGTCGCCACGGAAAACGTTTTCCTGTGGGCTGTTAGTCAGAAGATTTTTCATCTTCCACTTGTAGGTGAAGCCCGTGCGGCTGGAGCCGTTAACATCAGAGCGCAGAACGATCATAGGCTTGCTGTCGACCATAATAATGTTGCCAACACGAATTTCTTTTGCAGGTTTCATAGCGAATATACGTAAAAAGTAGGTTGCATAAAAATCATCTGTCGCCCACTGGCAAAAAGCCCTGCAAGCCCACGGTTGATTAAATTTAAAATTCGTTTTAAGACGCGTTTAACAAAATGCGTTCAAAAATACGTTAAAAATTAACCGTAGATTGTACCGCATTTTAATTCGCCTTAGCATATTGAGCGGGCAAATTTCAGCAAATTTGACGCCAGATCGCCATTTGCCAACTGCTGTCGCTGCCAATTTGTAGACGCTGCGGCAATTTGCGGCAGGTCTGCCGCGAAACTTGACCATATTTGCGGCCAGTCGGCGGTTGCTGCGTCGGTTGCATCTGCCGCATTTACCGTCACCGCATTCCACGCATTAGAAACGGCAAGCAGGCTTGCCGTCGCCGGCGTGTAAGCTTGCAGGAAGGCCTTCAGCTTTACATGATGCAGGTTTTCGTCTTGCGGATAAATATGCCAGATGAAAGGTTTGTTGGCCCACTGCGCGCGAACAAACGAATCTTCTCCCCTGACAAAATTGACATCACATGACCATAGCAGTTTGTCATAGTCCGGCTGCGGCACAAAGGGCAGCACACGCACCGTCAGTGCGCCACGAGTTACTGCCATGCCGGCTTTGGGTGGTTCACCAATAAACGCCTGCAGCGCATCGCTGGCGACACCTTCAGGCACCAGGCAGGTGGCTGCAGTGCTGCCGGCCTGCCACGCCTGCAACAACGCGGCAACCGGTGCTTGCGGATAGCAGAATAGCGATACTTTCAGCGATGCCATCTCGGCCGTGCTCAAGCCCAGTTCACTCAAAAATGCCGTTATCGCAGCAGGGCTGGACTGGAACTCTTGGCGTTGCCGGTCCAGCGCAGATTCCACCAGCAGGCCGCCGGTGCGGCCGGTAAAGCCGGGAAAGAAAAAATACTTGGTCAGCGAAAGAGATGGATGCGGGGATGGCAGCGTATGGCAGCCCTCGACCCAGGTTTCCGCCGTCAGGCCTTCCAGGTTCAGCCATACTGGCCGAGGTTCGCAGCGGGCCATGGCGCTTATGTAGGCTGGCGGTATATTGCAGCCGAAAAATTCAATGACGATATCGGCAATATCGTCAGTATCGAATTCACCTTCCTGGTCGCGCCAGTGGCGTACTGTGATGTTTTCGATTTCCTGCAAATCGCTGCCGGTATCTACGGCAGGGCAAATGCGCTGGAAGCTGCGTAGGTCGTCCACCCATAGCGCGACGGCGATGCCGTGTTCCAGTTCCAGCTGCCTGGCCAGACGCCAGCAGATGCCGATGTCGCCGTAATTGTCGACAACCTTGCAGAACAACGTAAGCGAGGTGGATTGATGCTTGTTTAAAGACATGGTGATAATTCAGCAGAAAATTCTGGAATGCACAGAAGAGGCCGCAGGTCGCGGCCGGGGTCAGCTTGGTTTGGACGCCGCTATCAGCGAAAAATCAGCGGAAATTATTTTTCCACTCGCGCAGCGCGCCAAAATTGCTGGCATCGTCTTTATGCGCAGCGATTTTGCCAGCCACCACCAAGCGCGTTTGTACGGACGTTTCCCTGATGCGAAGAAAGGGGTTGGTCTGCTTTTCCAGCGCGATCTGCGTCGGCACGGTGGGGATGCCATGGTCGCGTTTGTCCTGCTCGGTGATAATGCGCGTTGCCAGCGCCTGGTTGTCCGGCTCTACTTCACGCGCAAAGCGCAGGTTTGACATCGTGTATTCATGCGCGCAATAGACGGCGGTGTCGCCGGGCAGCGCTGCCAGCTTGTCCAGCGAGGCCAGCATTTGCGACGGCGTTCCTTCAAACAGCCTGCCGCAGCCGCCTGCGAACAGCGTATCGCCGCAAAACAGCCAGTGCTGCTGCGCTGCATAGTAGGCGATATGGCCGCGCGTGTGGCCGGGTACTTCAATAACGTCCAGTTCCAGATCCAGTCCCGGCACGGTGATGCGCTGATTTTCGTGCAATTTCTGGCTTACCGTCGCGATATTGTCGTTGGCCGGACCGAAAACGGGCACCTGCCTGTGCGCCAGCAGCGCAGGCACGCCGCCGGTATGGTCGGCGTGGTGATGTGTCAGTAAAATAGCGGATAATTCTAGCTGATTTTCTTGCAGTGCAGCGAGAATGGGGCCTGCGTCGCCGGGATCCACCGCCGCTGCATGCTTGCCATCATGGATCAGCCACAGATAGTTGTCGTCAAACGCCGGGACAGTCAATATACTCAGGGTATTCTTCATAGGATGGCATGGATACAAAGCAAAATCCCATTATAGACCTAGGCGCGTGGTTGGAGAGCCCGGCGGGATGCTATATCCGCGAGTGGGAGCAGGCGTGCCTGGATAGCCTGACGGCAGATATTTTCGGATTTAATGCAGTACAGATAGGCATGCCGCAGATCAACGCGCTGGCTGCCAGCCGCATGCCCAACAAATGGCTGACGGCAACGGAGTTTCCTTCAGAGCCGCAGGCCGCCAAGCCGACGCCGATTGTGGTGGTGCACGACTTCACCGAGCTGCCTTTCCACTCGCAAAGCCTGGATTTGGTGGTGCTGCCGCATATACTGGAATTTGCCGAAGAACCGCACCAGATCCTGCGTGAGGTGGACCGCGTGCTGATTCCTGAAGGCAGGGTCATCATCTGCGGTTTCAATCGCGCCAGCCTGTGGGGCGCACGGCAGGCGGCAGGGCGTATGACGAATTCGTATTTCCTGCCGAAGGAGGGCGAGTTCATCAGTATGCCGCGCATGAAAGACTGGCTGAAACTGTTGAATATGGAAGTCAGCCGGGGCCATTTCGGCTGCTATGCGCCACCGTTTGCGACGGATAAATGGCTGCACCGTTTTGCGTTCATGGAAAAGGCAGGCCACCGCTGGTGGCCTTATCTGGGCGCGGTATACGTGATGCAAGGTATCAAACGGGTAAAGGGCATGCACCTGATCGGTCCGGCCTGGAAGAAAAGCCCGGTTAAACAAGGCCACGCAGTACCGGTGGCGAACAAGATAAATAAGATAAAGAAGAATGGATAAAGTAGAAATTTATACGGACGGCGCGTGCAAGGGAAACCCCGGTGTAGGCGGCTGGGGCGCCTTGATGAAAGCGGGCGACCACGAGAAGGAATTGTTCGGTGGCGAACCTGACACGACCAACAACCGCATGGAATTGATGGCCGTCATCAAGGCGCTGGAACTGCTGAAACGGCCCTGCGATATTGTCGTGCATACCGATAGCCAGTATGTGCTGAAAGGCATTACCGAATGGATCAAGGGCTGGAAGGCCAAGGGCTGGCGTACGGCCTCCAAGGCACCGGTTAAAAATGTGGATCTGTGGCAGGCGCTGGACGCGGCGCAATCCACGCACAAGATCGAGTGGATATGGGTGCGCGGCCATTCCGGGCATCCGGGTAATGAAAGGGCAGACCAGCTGGCCAACCTTGGCGTGGACTCCGTCAGGAAATGAGTTCTACAAAATAGCGCTTCAAAAAAGGAAAGCTTGCGCATGCTGAAATGGATACGGCCGGGCCGCCATAATTTGCGGCTGTGGCAATTGATGGTGCTGATCGTGTTGTTCGGATGCTGGCATGGAGCGACCAGAGATCCGCAGATTGCCTTCTTCTTTGGCGAGCCGCTCAAAGTGTTGTTGCGCGTATGGCAGTGGTTTACCGTGGGTAGCGGCTCGCTGGAGATCGGCCTTGGCGACTCCACCTGGTTGACGCTGACTTTCCCTGCGGAGATCTATTCGCACCTGCTGGTGACGCTGACTGAAACGCTGCTGGCCTTTGCCATAGGCACGCTGCTGGGCCTAGGCATGGGTTTGTGGCTGGCCCTGTCGCCGGTGGCATCGGCAATTCTTGATCCCTATATCAAGGCCGCCAATTCCATGCCGCGCGTGATCCTGGCGCCTATCTTCGCCATGTGGTTCGGGTTGGGCATCTGGTCCAAGGTGGCGCTGGCGGTGACGCTGGTGTTCTTCATCGTCTTCTTTAATGTGTATCAGGGCGTCAAGGAAGTCAGCCCCGTCGTGCTGGCCAATGCCCGCATGCTGGGCGCCAGTGCACGCCAGCTGCTGCGCGATGTGTACCTGCCGTCCGCGACGTCATGGGTGTTTTCCAGCCTGCATACGTCGGTTGGCCTGGCTTTCGTGGGCGCGATCGTCGGTGAATATCTTGGTTCCGCGCGCGGCGTCGGCTACCTGATCCTGCAGGCCGAGGGCAGCTTTGATATTAATACCGTGTTCGCCGGCATCATCGTGCTGACGGTCTTCGCATTGATACTCGATGGTGCGGTAGGCCTGATAGAAAAGCGCCTGATGAAGTGGCAGCCGCAAGCCGGCACTACGGAAAAAATCTGACGCCGCTGTTTGCTGTTTGTTTTCTTCCAAAGGCATATTTATTGCTAGGAATTTAGCAGGAAAACATCAATGCGCCGATTTGGTGCGCCTAAAACAAGGAGCGAGAGTGCGTAATCAAACGAACACATTAAAAAAAACGCGTCATTTCGGGCGTAGCTATGTACGTCCTGCCGTGGGCATCATGGCAGGGTTGTTGCTGACATCCGCAGCGCCCGCCTTTGCGCACAACGGCGTACATGCCGCAGCGATGGGGTTTGCCGAAGGCTTCGCGCATCCGTTTTCCGGCATAGACCATTTGCTCGCGATGCTGGGTATAGGCCTGTGGGCCGCGCAGAACAGGCGTTCCGCGCTGTGGGTATTGCCAACCGCTTTTCCTTTGATGATGGTGCTGGGTGCATTGCTGGCAACGGTTGGTATGGGCATGTCGTTTGCAGAGCTGGGCATTGCCAGTTCGGTTTCCGTGCTGGGCCTGTTGATTGCCTTTGCAGTGCGCATGCCGGTGTGGAGTGCGGCGATACTGGTGTCGCTGTTCGGTATGTTCCATGGCTATTCACACGGCGTGGAAATGCCTAAGGATGCCGCAATCGGCATGTTCGGGCTTGGTTTTGTGCTGGCGACCTTGCTATTGCATATGGCCGGTGTGGCGATAGGCTTGCTGGCGAAGCATCCGCGGGCCATCTCTGCAGTGCGATTTGGTGGGGCAGGTATTGCTGCAGTGGGGATGTATTTGCTGGCGGCTTAAAGGCGCCTCAAATAACTGAGGCAGCTAAGGTGCAATACGCTGGCGCTATTGCACCTTAGCCTGGTATTTTGAGTTCCCTGCTCGGGCCTGCTTTCGCAGGCCCTTATTTTTTTACCGCAAGCTTTCTATCATCTGTTCCAGCTTCACCGTATCAGCGCAAAACGCACGGATGCCTTCCGACAGCTTCTCGGTCGCCATGGCGTCTTCATTCATCTGGAAGCGGAAGGCTTTTTCGTCCACGGATATTCTTTCAACGTCGGATGCCTGCGCTGCTTCCTTGCTCAGCTTCGGCGTTATGGCCGTCGTTGAGTCGGCCAGCTTCTGCAGCAGGTCCGGGCTGATGGTCAGCAGGTCGCAGCCGGCCAGTTCCAGTATCTGCGACGTATTTCGGAAGCTCGCGCCCATGATCTCGGTGTCGTAGCCGAACTTGCGGTAGTAGTTGTAGATCCGTTTGACGGACAGCACGCCGGGATCGTCGGCACCATAGATTTCCTGGCCGGTCTGCTTTTTAAACCAGTCGTAGATACGGCCGACAAAAGGTGAAATCAGCTGGGCGCCGGCTTCCGCGCAGGCGACGGCCTGCGACAGGCTGAACAGCAGCGTCATATTGCAGCGTATGCCTTCTTTTTCGAGCACTTCCGCTGCGCGTATGCCTTCCCATGTGGAAGCGATCTTGATCAGCACGCGGTCACGCGAAATACCGGCGGCTTCATACAGCGCGATCAGGTGGCGGCCCTTGGCAACGGTGGCCTCGGTGTCGAAAGACAGCCTGGCGTCGGTTTCGGTCGATACGCGGCCGGGGATGACGTTCAGTATCTGCGTGCCGAAGGCGATCAGCAGATGGTCTATCGTCTCGGCAATGGATTTACCGGCATGCTCTTTGACTGCCTGTTCCAGCAGCGGGCGGTATTCCGCCTTTTGCACGGCTTTCAGGATCAGCGAGGGATTGGTCGTGGCATCCTGCGGCGTATAGGCCTTGATGGACTGGAAATCGCCGGTATCGGCAACGACGGTGGTGTATTGTTTTAGCTGTTCAAGTTGGTTCATGATCTATATTTTCTCGTTAGGGCTTTACTTCTACAATCGCGCTACCTGTAACAATATCACCAACAATGTCGCCGATGACGGCCGCGTCAAAAAAATCTCCGGCTTTAAACAATGCCAGCACCTCTGCCACGTCCTCAGCAGCACAGGACACCAGCAGGCCGCCCGAGGTTTGCGGGTCAGTCAGCAGTTTGTGCTGTGCCGGGCTAACTTCTGCATCCAGCGCCACCTGGTCGCCGTAGGCGGCCCAGTTACGCGCCGATGCGCCGGTGACGAAACCGGCTTCCACCAACTGGATCACATTCGGCAGCAGCGGAATCTGCGACATATTTAGTTGCGCCCGGACGCCGGCGCCACGGCAGATTTCCAGCAGGTGGCCGAGCAGGCCGAAGCCGGTCACGTCGGTCAGTGCATGCACGCCTTTCATTGCGGACAGGGCCTGGCCGGGACGGTTCAGCTTGGTCGTATTGGCGATCATCGTCGCATAGCCTGCTGCGTCCAGCGCTTCCTTCTTCAGCGCGGCAGACAGCACGCCCACGCCCAGCGGTTTGCCAAGGATCAGCTTGTCGCCAACCCGGGCGTCTGAATTGCGCTTGACCTTGGATGGATGGATCAGCCCCAGCACCACCAGGCCATAGATAGGCTCGACCGAATCAATCGTATGCCCACCGGCGATGGGGATGCCTGCCTCGGCGCAAATTGACTCGCCGCCCTTGATGATCTGGCCGATGATGTCTACCGGCAGCTGGTTGATGGGCATGCCCACCAGCGCCAGCGCCATGATCGGCGTGCCGCCCATTGCGTACACGTCCGAGATGGCATTGGTGGCCGCGATCCTGCCGAAATCGTACGGATCATCCACGATGGGCATGAAGAAGTCCGTTGTCGCAATCAGCGCCTGCTCATCATTGAGCTTGTAGACAGCGGCGTCATCCGAAGTTTCTATGCCCACCATCAGCGCAGGCGGCACCGGAAAGCCGGATGAATTCTTTAAAATCTCGGACAGCACGCCAGGCGCGATCTTGCAGCCGCAGCCGCCGCCATGGGAAAACGAAGTGAGTCGGATTGGAGCCGTGCCCGTGGCGCCGGGCGCTGTGCCGCTTGTTGTTCCGTTTGATTCATTCATAGATATATTGGTCCTGCCGGCGGCAAAAATAGGGTGGTTTTCTTTTGCTTAAAGTGCATGCGGTTTCATGCTATTGTGCGGTTTTGGCGCTCTGCAATTTTCATTCAATGATACTGACCAAGCCCTCATTCAGAAACGCTTCCGCACGCGAGTTGGGGTTGGCCCTGCGCAATGCCCATGATTATACGCTGACCTTGTTCGATTGCTTTGCAGCGGCAGGTATGGACGACATTGCCGGATTGGAAAAGAACGCGCTGTTCAGCCCGCCGTTGTGGACTTTAGGGCACCTTGCCTGGTTTGCAGAGTGGTTTGTGCTGCGCGAGGCGCGGAGCTGCCATCCGGCCGCGGCCATCAAAACATCGATACTGACCAAAGGCGACGACTGGTTTGATCCGGCGATCGTCGCGCAATCGTCACGCTGGTCGCTGGGTTTGCCCAAACCCGGCCAGCTGAAAACCTATTTCAACGAAGTGTTTGACCGTGTCCAGGACAAACTGGGGCGGGAGAGCAATGATGATGCCGTACTGTACCCCTACAGGCTGGCGCTGGCGTATCAGGACATGCAGGGAGAGGCCTGGGTAGGCATGCTGCAGTCACTGGGCCTACATGCGCCGGTGGCGCTGGAACGCCACGCAACGCCTTCCTGGGCACAGGGTGAAATACGTTTCCCTGGCGGCACCTTGCAGATGGGTAGCAATCCGGACGAGGGCTTTGTCTTCGACAATGAAAAATGGGCACATCCAGTGTATGTGCCGGCCTTCGTCATGGATTCCAACCTGATCAGCAACGCGCAGTTTGCCGAGTTTGTCAGCGACAACGGTTATCAGCGGCCACAATACTGGTCCAATGCCGGCAGGCAATGGCTGATGGAACAGGAGCGTTCTGCGCCGCAAGGCTGGCTGCGTGACGGCCACTGGTGGCGCTGCGAGCGCTTCGGTCGCCATCTGTCGCTGATCGCCAATGAGCCGGTCCGGCATATCAGCCTGTTTGAAGCGCAAGCGTATTGCCAGTGGGCAGACCGGCGCCTGCCTACTGAGGCTGAATGGGAATTTGCCGCCGATTCCGGCCATGCTGCATTCCGTTGGGGGGATCTGTGGGAATGGACTTGCACGCCGTTTGAGCCGTATCCGGGTTTCTCCGCCGACGCGTTTTCGAATTATTCCGAGCCTGCTTTTTCCAGCCATCAGAGTGTGCGGGGCGCTTCGTTTGTGACACCGCCGCGGTTGCGGTCGCTGAAGCACAGGAAGTTTTGTCTGCCTGAAAGGGATGATATTTTTGTGGGCTTTCGGACTTGTCGCCTGTAGCGGCTGGCTTGCCTTTGAGCCGGAAGGACGCTGCGGTAGCGCGTTGATTCAGCCACATGGGTTACAACTTGCTGTTGACCAGTTCTTCGGTGGCTTGTCTCGCGTGGCGGCCATTGCTTAGGGTTTAAGATTGCTGGTCGGGAGTAGCCCGACAGCTACTCACTTTTTCTTGCTTCGCCAAGAAAAAGTAAGCAAAAAGAAGGCGACCGCAGACTTGCCCTTCGGGTGATGACGCGAGCGTCATCACATTTTGCTGCATTACAAAAAATGGGAAACAGGCGAAACTCGGCTCCCCTTGCAGGGCGCATATTCGCTTGCAAGCGAATACCGTTCCGCAGGCACGGAGCAATGCTCCGTGAAACCCCTGCTACACCTCAGACACACCTGTTTCTGATCCATTTTCTGTAACGCAGCAAAATGCAGCGTCCCGAGCGGGGGTACGTCAAAAGCACAGTCAAAATCAATAGCAACAACAAAATCAAAAACAGCAGCAACCAGATTCTCCATTTTCGAAAGAGCCTAAGTCTATAAAGCTGAGTTGGCTTGGTGTGGGTGTTGGGGTTGTTGTTGACCTTGCTTTTGACGTACCCCCGCTTGGGACGTAGCATTTTGCGCTCTGCCGAAAATGGATCAGAAATGGGTGTTGTTTGAGCCGAAGGCGAGTTTCGCCCATTTCCCATTTTTGGCAGCGCGCAAAATGTGATGAAGCTTGCTTCATCACCCATAGGGCAAGTCTGCGGTCGCCTTCTTCTTGCTTACTTCTTCTTGGCGAAGCAAGAAGAAGGAAGTAGCCGCCGGGCTACCCCCGGCCAGCAATCTCAACCCC
>JAYSKH010000167.1:0-15649 GCA_043726505.1 Undibacterium sp.
CCGCCCTGGTAGCTGGAGATAGCAATCCCCTGCGCATCTTCCTGCAAGGCGGCCATGTTGAATACTTCAAATACATGATAGACCTGCTGAAGCAGCGCGGCGGCGAGCACATCAAGGTGTTCGGCGGCGGCGGCGGCGTTATCGTTCCGGATGAAATTGCCGACCTGCACTCCTACGGCGTCAGCCGTATTTTCAGCCCCGAAGACGGCCAGCGCCTGGGCCTGGTCGGCATGATACTGGCGATGATACAGGCCTGCGATGTGGACTTGTCCGCCTACGCGCCAAGCAGCCTGTCGCGCTTGCAGGATGGCGACATCCTGGCTCGGCACCGGCCGCTGGCGCAGCTGATTACCGCGCTGGAAAATGACAAGGTGCCGGCCGACATGCGCCAGCAGCTGCACCAGAAGGCCGATACGATCAAGATACCGACCTTCGGTATTACCGGCACCGGTGGTGCAGGTAAGTCCTCACTTACCGACGAACTGATACGCCGCATACGGCTGGATCAGGATGACCAGTTGAACATCGCGCTGATCTCCATCGATCCTTCACGCCGCAAATCCGGTGGCGCGCTGCTGGGCGACCGTATTCGCATGAATGCGATCAACCCGTGGAAAGGGCAGGTCAAGGTGTTCATGCGCTCACTGGCGACGCGCGAAGCCGGCTCCGAAATCTCCCAGGCCTTGCCGGATGTTATTGCCGCGTGCAAGGTCGCCGGTTTTGATCTGGTGATCGTTGAAACCTCGGGCATAGGCCAGGGCGATGCCGCGATCGTGCCGCATGTTGATGTCAGCATGTATGTGATGACACCGGAGTTCGGCGCCGCATCGCAGCTGGAAAAGATAGACATGCTGGACTTCGCCGACTTTGTTGCCATCAACAAGTTTGACCGCAAAGGTGCACAAGATGCATTGCGCGATGTGGCCAAGCAATACCAGCGCAACCGCGAACTGTGGACCAAGAAGCCGGATGAAATGCCGGTCTACGGCACTCAGGCGTCCCGTTTCAACGATGACGGCGTGACAGCGCTGTACCAGGGCATCCTGCCGGAATTGGCCAAACATGGCCTGCCGGCTAAAACAAGCAAGTTGCCCGTAGTTAACGTCAAGTTCTCCAGCGGCAAAAACGTCATCGTGCCGCCGGCGCGCAGCCGTTATCTGGCCGAGATTGCCGATACCGTTCGCCACTATCACAAAACCACCGGCAAGCAAGTGGTGCTGGCGCGCGAACGCCAGCAACTGCAGGAAAGCAAACGCATGCTGAGCAAAGCCGGCAAGAGCGCCGACTTTGACGAGCTGATCGCCGAGCGCGATATGCATATGGAGGCCGGTTCCAAAAAACTGTTGGCGATGTGGCCCGACATGCAGGCCGCTTATTCCGGCGACGAATATGTGGTCAAGATCCGCGACAAGGAAATCCGCACGCGGCTGACGCAGCAGACCTTATCTGGCACAACGATACGCAAGGTAGCCTTGCCGCGCTTTGTCGACCACGGCGAGATCCTGCGCTGGCTGATGCTGGAAAACGTGCCTGGCTCTTTCCCTTTCACCGCAGGCGTGTTTGCCTTCAAGCGTGAAGGCGAAGACCCGACCCGTATGTTTGCCGGCGAGGGTGACCCTTTCCGTACCAATAAACGTTTCAAGCTGGTGTCGCAGGGCATGCCGGCCAAGCGCCTGTCCACCGCGTTTGATTCCGTCACGCTGTACGGCGCCGATCCTGATCTGCGGCCGGACATCTACGGCAAGGTCGGCAATTCCGGCGTATCGGTGGCGACACTGGACGATATGAAGGTGCTGTATGACGGCTTCGACCTGTGTGATCCGGCCACGTCGGTGTCGATGACCATCAACGGCCCCGCACCGACCATCCTGGCCTTCTTCATGAATACTGCAATAGACCAGCAGATGGACAAATTCCGCGCCGATAACAAGCGCGAGCCAACTTCTGATGAAGCAGCCAAGATCCGCGCCTGGGTGCTGCAGAACGTGCGCGGCACTGTGCAGGCCGACATTCTGAAAGAAGACCAGGGGCAAAATACCTGCATCTTCTCGACCGAATTTTCACTGAAGGTGATGGGTGATATCCAGGAATACTTTGTGCACCACCAGGTACGCAACTTCTACTCGGTATCGATCTCCGGCTACCATATTGCCGAAGCGGGTGCGAATCCTATCTCCCAGCTTGCCTTCACGCTGTCCAATGGTTTCACCTTTGTCGAGGCCTATCTGGCGCGCGGCATGCATATCGATGATTTCGCCGCCAACCTGTCCTTCTTCTTCAGTAATGGCATGGACCCGGAATACACGGTGCTGGGCCGCGTGGCCCGCCGCATCTGGGCCGTGGCAATGCGCGATAAATATGCTGCCAACGACCGCAGCCAGAAACTGAAATACCATATCCAGACCAGTGGCCGTTCCTTGCATGCGCAGGAGATCGACTTCAACGATATCCGCACGACCCTGCAGGCGCTGATCGCGATCTACGACAACTGCAACAGCCTGCACACCAATGCCTATGATGAGGCCATCACCACGCCTACCGATGAATCAGTGCGGCGCGCATTGGCAATCCAACTTATCATCAACCGCGAATGGGGTCTGGCCAAGAACGTGAACCCTATCCAGGGCAGCTTCATCATCGAAGAATTGACCGACCTGGTGGAAGAAGCGGTGATGCAGGAGTTTGAGCGTATCGCCGAGCGCGGTGGTGTGCTGGGGGCGATGGAAACCGGCTATCAGCGCGGCAAGATCCAGGAAGAGTCGATGCATTATGAGCACCTGAAGCATGACGGCACCTTGCCTATCATCGGCGTCAATACCTTCCGCAATCCTAATGCAGGTGAAACGCCGCAGAAGATAGAGCTGGCGCGTTCCACCGAGGATGAAAAGCAGTCGCAGCTGACGCGGCTGGCGGATTTCCATGCACGTCATGCGGATGTGGCGCCACAGGCTTTGGCTGCTTTGCAGCAGGCGGCTATTAACGATGAGAATGTGTTTGCTCGGTTGATGGAGGCGGCTAGGGTTTGTTCTTTGGGGCAGATTACTACTGCTTTGTTTGAAGTGGGCGGGCAGTATCGACGGAATATGTAGTCGCTGCGACTTTCTGGGCGGGCTAAGTGGCCCATGCGGTGTGGTCCTAGTGTGGTTTGATTAGTAGGGTTTCGCTTCGTGGATGCAAGCCGGGGGTGGCCCGGCAGCCACCTACTTTATTTTGCTCCGCCAAAATAAAGTAGGCAAACAAAAGGCGGCCGCAGACTTGCCCTTCGGGTGATGGCGCGTTGCGCCATCACATTTTGCTGCATTACAAAAAATGGGAAATGGGCGAAACTCGCCTTCGGCTCAAACAACACCCATTTCTCATCCATTTTCTGTAACGCACAAAATGCTACGGTGAAGCAGGGATTTCGTGCAGCATGCTGCACGCCTGCGTAACGGTTTTGCCTTGCAAGGCAAGACTCCCTCCCTACAGGGACGCAGGGCCCCAGCGGGGGTACTTCAAAAACAACATCAACATCCAACTGCAAAGCAACTTCAAAACCAGGCCTGCTTGATTGAATAGGCGCTATGATGGGCTGAGATACAATGCGCGCACTTTTAATGAGATCGGAATAGCATGGCAAAGATAGATTTTGATGAGGCAGTCAGCTGGGTTGCGCGCGCAGTAGTGACGCATCCTAACAAGCTGCCGCAAGCGCTGGCAGAGCATTTTGGCGTAGGCCGTACTGCTGCCGCCACGGTCATTGCGCGCCTGGTGGACGAAGATTATCTGGTGCGCAGCGGTGCGGCGAATAGCCCCGTGTTTGCAGCGGGTAAGCGCCGGTTGCTGGTGGATAGTTATAGCTTGCCGGGTGTGGATGCCAGGGCGATGTGGGATGTGGAATTTGCGCCTTTTTTGAGCTTGCCGGATGATGTTGCTGCAACGGCGCGTACTGGATTTATCTCAGTTGTGCATAATGCCAGCCGCCATGCGAAGGCTAGTGGTTTGTATGTGGTGGTTGAGCAGACCCCGCGTGCGCTGGAAATGACGATCTCTGACAATGGCATGGGCGTCTTCAAAAAAATTGCGCAGAAGCTCAAGACAAAGGAGCTAGACTTGGCGGTTGAAGCTGTGTCAGAAGGCCGTGCTGCTAGTGTGGTGAAGCGCAGGGCGACTTCGGATATCCTTAGCCTGGCTGCGGCGTTTGATGAGTTTCTGGTGGAGGCTAACGGCTTGCAGTTTCCTGCCCCTAAGCGGAAGAAAAAAGCAGCGGCCGATGAGGACGGGTTCGGCGAGCCGGGTACTTCGGTGTTCATGAAGCTGGCGCTGAAAAAGAAAAAGCCTGCGCTTTAATTCTCTTTAATACACGTCCCTGCGGTAGTTGCCGTTTTCCGCCATCTGTTCCAGTTTTTCCTGTCCCAGTATGGCGGTCAACGCGGCATGTACACCTGCTGCCATGCCTTCCAGGCTGCCGCATACGTAGATTGCCGCATTGTCTGCCACCCACTGCTGCACCAGGGCCACTTGCTCGCTGAGCTTGTCTTGCACGTAGATGCGACTGGATTGGTCGCGTGAGAAGGCCAGGTCCAGCCTTTGCAATGTGCCGCGTGCCAGCCAATGTTGTAGTTCTTCACGGTGGAAATAATCATGCGCGGCGCTGCGTTCGCCGAACAGCAGCCAGTTGCGGTGGTGGCCTCGTTTCTCCCTTTGTTTGACGTGCGCGCGCAGGCCGGCCAGGCCGGTGCCGTTGCCTATCAGTATCATCGGCCGATCGTCGGCGGGTGTGTAGAAGCTGCGGTTTTCACGCACCCGCAGTGCGATAGTGCCACCTAGCGGCGCATGCGCAGTCAGCCAGCCTGAACCCAGGCCCAGTTCGCCGTTGTCCAGCACAGTTTGCCGCACCAGCAGTTCCAGCTTGCCATCCTCTGCAATCGAGGCGATCGAGTATTCGCGGTGCGGCAGCGGCTTCAATGTGTCTGCCAGTTGTTGTGCTGACAGGTGTTCTATCGTCGCTTGCGTTTCGTTATCCTGCGGCAGCAGGCGAGTGGCCAGGCTATCTTGCAGCTTCAGGTTTTCTTCACCGTCCTTTACCGTAGCCAGCCCATCCAGCTTCAGGCTGGTCAGGAATTGCTGCACGCGTTGCGGCGTATTGCGTGGGCCGATTTCGGCAATGTCGCCCGCTTGCCAACTGGCCTTGGAAGTGGTCGGCGGTGCATCCAGCCCCAGGTGAAAAGCGGGGCCGCCGGCGCTGCCGGGGTTCAGCAGGCGTCTTTCCGTCAGCGTCCACGCTGCGTAGGCTGGGGTGCTCCAGTCAGCCATGTCAGTATGGCCGCTTAATACGCCCAAATGGTGTTGCCAGTGGCGCAGCGCGCCTTCGTCGCCGTTGTCCACTTCTATCGTGTCGAACAGCGTTTGCGCGCCCTGATGCCGTAGCCAGTGTTCCAGGCTTCGCCCAAATGCGCAGTATTGCGCGTAGCTGCTGTCGCCCAGTGCCAGCAGTCCGTAGTGCAGTTGTTGCAGCGGCAGCGGCTGGCTCATCATTTTGCGGGCAAAGCCGGCAGCGCTGTCGGGCGCATCGCCTTCACCTGTCGTGCTGACGATGAACAATATGCGCGGTGCGGCTGCAATCTCCTTCGCATCCAGTTTTGCCAGCGGCAGCAACTGCACCGGCACGCCGCCGGCTTGCAGCGCCTGCGCCGTTTGCAGTGCTATTTGTTCGGCATAACCTGTCTGGCTCGCATAGACGACTATGATGGCGGGTTTGCCGCTCGCATGCTGCGGTCCGGCCGGTAGTTGCAGTGCCTGTTGCTTATTACGGGTCTTTACATAGGTGGTAAAGCAAAAGGTCATGTAGGCCAGCACCAGCAGCGCCGCAGTGAACAGGCGTCCGTTCTGGTTGTCCAGTACGCGATTGTGGCGGATGCTGTAGGTGGCGATGGCGGCAAGCGCCAGGCCGGGTATCCATGAATATTTAGCAAGCTGATTTTTCATGGACTTATCCCAGCATCGCTTCGCAGGCCGGACTCATGCTTTCTTTGAAGCCGGTGTCCGTGCGGCTGACGAAATGCGCGGCAATATGATGCTGGCGCGCATAGGCCATGCCTTCCTCTGCACCCAGCACGGTCAGCGCCGTCGCTAGCGCATCTGCGATCATGCAGCTTGTATGCAGTACTGCAACGGAGGCTAGCGCATGCAGCACCGGATAGCCGGTGCGCGGGTCTATCGTATGGGAATAGCGCTTGCCATCCATGTCGAAAAAGCGGCGATAGTCACCGGACGTGGCAATGGACAATTCATGCAGCGCGACGATGGTAGGCTGGAAGGCCTGGCCCGCCTGGCTGCCGCCAACTGACGGCAAAGGCTGCTCCAGCGATACCCACCAAGGATCTCCATCCGGCTTGCTGCCATAGCCGCGAAGTTCACCGCCGACCTCGACCAGATAGCTTTGCACACCCTGCTGCTGTAGATAGTCCGCCACATGGTCAACGCCGAAGCCCTTGGCAATCGACGACAGGTCTACGTAAACGCCGCCCGGTTGCAAGGCGCTGCGCTGCACCGGGTCCAGCTGCAATCTGTGCCAGCCCTTGCGTTGCATCGCGCTGGCGATGGTTACGGCAGCGGGTGTGCTGCCGCAGGAATCTTCGGGACCAAAGCCCCACAGGTTAACCAGCGGCCCGACGGTAGGGTCATAAGCGCCGTTGCTTTGCTGCGCCACATAACGCGCATAGTCCAGCACCTTGAAAAATTCTTCTGGCAATACATGCCAGCTTCCCGCTTCGGCGCGGTTGAAGCGACTGAGGTCGGAGCTGTCCAGCCACGTGCTCATCTGGCCGACAACCTGATCTAGCCTTTGCTGTATGCCGACACTGATCTGTTCCTCGGAAATGCCGGCTGGCAGCACCAGCTTGACCGACCAGGTTGTGCCCATGGTCGCGCCAGCCAGGCTGGCCGTGCCAGCAAGCTCGGGAATTGATGGCGGCTGCGCCATCGTCAGGGGGATCAGGACTCGGTTCATCAGTTCAATTGCTGTAGCGGAAAAAGCAGCGGCCAGCCAGCAGGCAGGCCGCTTTCTGGCAGGATCAATCAGAGAACGACATTATTGCGGCAGCACTTCCAGCGTTGCGACATAACTGGCACGGCGTTCCTTCGCAGGTTTGACGGCCTTGTCATCCTTGATGCTGGCTTCCATCCAGTACATGCCAGGGTTAGTCCAGGTCACGCTGAATTTGCCGTCCTGGTCTGTCGTTGCCGACATTTCGTTCAGCTTGGAGCGGTAGCGTATGCCGCCTGCAATCAATGTCACCTTCACATTGGCCGCCGGTTTGCCATCGATCATGAAACGGAAGCTGGCTGCTTCGCCGACGAACAGATCAGTCGGCGCGGTAATAGGTTGCAGTTCCAGGCCGGAGCCGCTGATCGCCAGCGCCTTGCCGCCGGGTTTGCCGGCCGTGACAAACGTCTCTACACGGCCGGTGCTTTGCGTGACCACCAGATCTTCCGCATTCGCAGGCACATCCTTGGCGAAGCTTTCTGCCGTACCGCGCCAGCGCTTGGTCTGGCCGTTTTCCTTGTAGCTGGCAAACATCGCATTGTTGACCAGGCCCAGTTTATACGTGCCCGGCTGCGCCAGCTGCACGTCGAAGGTGCTGCGGTATTTTCCGGTGCTGGCATTCTCCGCTTTGGCCTGTGTGCCGTCCGGCGCGGTGATGACCAGCGTGTCCAGCTTCAGCGGCATGTGGTCGGCATAGAACACGTCGGTGGATACTGCTGCATCCACGGTCACCCAGGCTTTTTCGGCGCCGGTCGAGCTTGCCGACGGCAGCAGCCACATGCGGTGGGCGCTGGCGGACAACGGCAGGCAGGCTGCAGCGACAGCAGCGATCAGGGCTGCACGTTTAAATTTGCCGGATAAGATCATTGCATTCTCCTGGATATTGTTATGGCTTGATGTTCAATGAAACCAGGCCCAGCTCATCGCCGCCCTGTACCTTGACAGTTTGCTCGCCCTTGGCCTGCCATTTAAACGGCACCTTGACGAGTTCGCGTCCGCCGCCTTCGCGCGCGGCTTCCACTACCAGCTGGTAATCGCCTGCCGGCAACGTCGACAGTGGGCCCTTGTCCGAAGAAAAGCTCAACTGGTGTTCGCCGACAGGGCGTGTCGCGCCGCTGACGCCGTCCACCGGCATCTGCAATTCGCGGCCGCTGCGGCGCCACCACTGGCGGATATCCTTCAGCCATTTGTTACCTTCATTGTCCCTTTTTTTCATGTCGTACCAGACTGCCAGATTGCCGGCCACGCTCTGATCGGGGCGTTCTATCCAGATCGCGACGTAAGGGCGGTGGTACTCGGCCACGTTCAGGCGCGGCACTTCAACTTTCAGGTTCAGGTCGGCAGCCATGACAGGGGCAACCAGACCGGTCAGGGCAACGGAGAGCAATACACGCATGTCAAACCTCGTAGTGGACAAAAAGAGATAAAGGTGAAAAATGGAAGTACAAAACCTAATGGATCAAAACGATGGCCAGCAGCAGCGGCACCAGCAGGCCGAAGCCCACAATAGGCCACGTGGTCGGACGGTTGCCTGAATGCAGCTGCAGCAGGAATAAACCGGTAATGCAGAACACCAGGCAGGCGACGGCAAAAATATCGATGAACCATGTCCAGGCGCCGCCGGTATTGCGGCCCTTGTGCAGGTCATTCAGATACGACACCCAGCCACGGTCGGTCAGTTCATATTCCAGATCACCGCTTTCCAGGTCTATCCTGAGCCAGGCGTCGCCGCCCGGACGCGGCAGTGATACATACACTTCTTCCTTTGACCACTCGCCGGGCTGCTCGCCTACGCTAACTGACAGCTGCTTGCTCAGCCAGTCGCGTACCGGCACCGGCAGCGGAAGCCCGCCCTTGGCACTGTGCGCGGCCTTCGGCTGCATAGCCAGTTGTGCAGCCAGCTGCGATAGCTGCGGCTGCGGCACCTGCGCCGTCTTTTTTGTCACCTGCGGGTGCGCCTCTATCTGTGCCGAATGGTTCAGCGTGATGCCGGTCGCCGCAAACAGCAGCATCGCGATAATGCATAGGCCCGAGCTGATCCAGTGCCACTGGTGCAGGTGCTTAAGCCAGAACGAGCGGCGCTGCTGGTCTGATTTTTTTGGGAGGGCAAGTTCGCTCATGGAAATAGGGAATTCAGACTCGACTCTTTTTGTTAGGGGCGGTGCTGTCCTTCGCATTTAATGCAGCGGAATCGCAACGGGGCAGGGACGGGAAGACATTGTAAATGATAATAATTCTCATTATATATCATTTATTTACAGGAAATAAACCCGTATAAACCTTTAATTTTCAGGGTATTTGTAACGTCTTTGCATGATTTGTAAAGACGAAGAGGCGAGGTGCAGGTGGGACGGCCTGGTGCAAACAGCCGGAATGCGCAGATAATTTGGAGGGCGGTTCAACAGATAACTTGATGACCGGCTATCTCTTATCGGAGGGACGCTGTACTTGCATATACATGCATGCACGGTAAGTTGAACAACGCTTGATACTGCCGCGTCGGAACCAAATGGGGCAAAGCAGGAGTGGCAGATGAATTGCCACTCCCATACGTCTGATGGTTAGGTATGCCACCACGAGGCGGCATACGATTCAGCAGATTTTAGAAGCGAGACTATTCGAGATACTTTCTATGGTTCCGTAGGCGCGCTACCGGGGCCGGTACCGCGCGCCCGTGACCAGCGCTTGCAGGCCGGGATGCCGCGGTTACTGACGCTGTGCCCGGCTGCCGATACGCCTGGCCAAGCTTGAATACATCAACCAGCGTCGCCAGTGCAACTGCCTGCTCCTGCATGGAGGCGGCAGCGGCGGCCGATTCTTCCACCAGTGCCGCGTTTTGCTGCGTGACCTCATCCATCTGGCCTATGGCCTGATTGACTTGTTCTATGCCGGTGGTCTGCTCCTGGCTGGCGTGGGCAATCTCGGCAACGATGCCCGTCACACGTCCGATGCTGACGACGACTTGCTCCATGGTGGCGCCCGCCTGGTCAACCAGCTTGGCGCCGGTGTTGACCTTATCGACAGAATTGCCGATCAGCGCCTTGATTTCCTTGGCCGCTGCGGCCGAGCGCTGTGCAAGGGTGCGCACCTCGGATGCCACGACGGCAAACCCGCGGCCCTGTTCGCCGGCGCGTGCCGCTTCTACCGCCGCATTCAATGCCAGAATGTTGGTCTGGAACGCGATGCCGTCGATGACGCTGATGATGTCGACGATCTCCTTGGCCGACTCGTTGATTGCGCTCATCGTGGTAATGACCTCGCCCACCACCACGCCGCCGCGGGTTGCTACTTCGGACGCGGTAATCGCCAGCTGGTTGGCCTGGCGCGCATTGTCTGCATTCTGGCGTACGGTGGTTGTCAGCTCTTCCATTGATGCGGCTGTCTCTTCTAGCGCGCTGGCCTGCTGCTCTGTACGCCCGGACAGGTCGAGGCTGCCGGCGCTGATTTCCCTCGATGCCACCGCAATGGTGTCGGTGCCACCGCGCACCTCGCCGACGATGCCGACCAGGCTGTCGTTCATATGGCGCAGCGCGCGCATCAGCGCCGCGGTTTCGTCGCTGCCCTGGCTATCAATGGTGAGGCTGAGGTCGCCGCTGGCGACCGTCTCTGCGACGCCAACGGCAGTGCGCAATGGTCCCACGATACCTGCGCTCAGCAGCCAGGACGCACACACGCCAATCAGCAGCGCAACGATCGCCAGTCCCACGAGGAGTTTAACGCTGTGGATCTGGATATCCTGGATGGACTGGGCGTGCGCGTCCATCTGCTTGTGCTGCAGTACCAGCAGTTCATTAAGCAAGTCCTGAAAGCCTTTGCCCGCCGGCGTAAATGACGCATCCAGAATGCTGTTGGCCAATTCCTGGTTGCCCTGTGCCTTCGCCTTCATCGCCGAGCTTGTCGCCTCCCGGTAAAGCTTGCGCTGCGCGTCGATTTTGCGCAGCAGCTGTACTTCCTCCGGTGTCGTCAACAGAGGTTCGATCTGCTTTGATAATTCGGAAGAGCGCTGCAGCGCGGTATCCGCATCCTGCTTGAAATAGGCGGCTACACCCGGGTCGGCACTCTTGACGATGGCGCCGGTGCGGCGCACCGCGCCAAAGACCTGGGTATTCCATTCCGAGATCAGCCTTTCCTTGGCAAGTGGTGTAGACATCGCCAGGGAGGCGTCCGCGATATCATTCATGCGCCAGATACTGAACACGGTAATGAGCAGCATAAGTGTGAGCACCAGGGCGAATCCCGCTGCCAGTCTTTTACCGATATTGAATTTGCCAAACCATTTCATGATGTCTCCTCGTCTCAACGAATAAATCGAAAAAATCTATTAATTGATAAAAAAAATTAATTGCACAATAGAAATTTTTATGTGGGATACGCATCATGCCGCAACTGCCGTTATGGCTGCAATCATTTCAAATACCGTGAAAGAGATCGATGTTTTTCAGACACAGTCATTGGAAAAATTTATCAATGCACTGCAGTTTGAGTTTCGTGAATGCACTTGCACGCTAGTGTGGCGGGCGCTAATGGCCGCAAGGGGAAGGCGGCGGAATTATGTTGGCGCCGCCGCTAATTATTCAGAAAATCTGATTTATCGATAGAAACTTTTTGCTTATTTCAAGCTAACTTTTACCCTATATTGGCTCGACTCCGCATTTAAGACGGAGAACGAAACGCGTCGCATGAGCAGTGGTCGCTGAAAGAAGCCACTCGCAGGCATGGCGGTAGCGCGGCACCCAGCGGCACATTAAGTGCTGCTGTTTATAAATAGAATTGGAGACTATCATCAAACCTTACGTCCTCGTATTTTCGCTGGGGGCCCTCGCTTGCGCCAGCTCTTACGCTCAAACCAATGTCCAAATCTACGGTAGCGTGGATGAAGGTGTCGACTACATCAGCAATGTTCGCGGTGAACACCAGATGGCGGTTAACTCCGGCAAGCGTTCTCCCGACCGGATCGGCTTCCGCGGCACCGAAGATCTTGGAGATGGCATGAGTGCATTCTTCAAACTCGAAACGGGACTCAATTCCGACACCGGGGCACAGGCCAATCCAACCAAGATATTCAACCGCTACGCGACTGTCGGCTTGTCCGACAGGCGTCTCGGTACGCTCACGCTGGGCCGCATGCCCGACTTCGCTTATGATTATGTCGGTCCGCTGAACAACAGCGTTCCCGGTATTTCCTGGTCTTATTCCCCAGGCAATCTTGATAATTTGGCCAATGTGTATGGCATCGACAATGCAGTACGTTATGAAACGCCGGAATTCAGCGGCCTGCAGCTTGGTGTGATGAACGGCTTTGGCGAAGACCCTACTAATTTTTCGACGAACCGCCAGTATTCGTTCGGCTTGCGCTATAACGACAATGATTTACGCGTCGGTGCTTCTTATTCAATGTTCCATAATCGTACGGCCGACCTGAAAGCTGCGTTCGGCGTTCTGAATGTACTCGGCCAGAACCTGACGAGCAGCGTGTTCAACACCACGCGCTTCAGCACGACTGTCATCGGCGCCTCCTACCGGGTTGCCAGCATATTTGTGCCGCACGCAACGTGGACCCAGATAACGCTCGAAAACAACCGTGGCCAGGTAGAGCAGCGTAATTTTGAAGCTGGGGTTAACATTGATGTCAGTGGGGGCGACAAGACGCGTTTTCTCGGCGTTTCCGGTGCTCATTCAACGTTCATGGATAGGAAGTATAACCAGCTGAACCTGTTCATTACACAGTACATGAGTGTGTCTACCCAGATCTATGCTGGTATGGCTTATGTACGGGCCAGCGGCCCCGGTGCAGTTGCCGGCGCTTTTGGTTATCAGCCATCCAGCGGTCCTTCGCAAGTTCTGGCGCGCACAGGTGTTCAGGTCCAGTTTTAAGTAGATCAGCAAAGTAGATTAGCAATAAGAAAGGTGTTACATGCTACAAAGCACTATCGAGTCCCCACCGGCGGTCGGCGTGCCGGACCTGCACGCCGACCGCGGAGCCAGCCTCATTGCCCGCATGGAGAGTGTGCCGACGTCGCGCTGGCACATCCGGGCGCGGGTGGTGATGGGCAGCGCAACATTTTTTGATGCCTTTGATGCGTTGTCGCTGGCGTATGTATTGCCAGTGTTGATAGGGATGTGGCACTTTAAACCAAGCGATATCGGCATGCTGATCGCGACTGGTTACCTCGGCCAGTTGATAGGCGCGTTGTTCTTCGGCTGGCTGGCCGAGCGCATCGGCCGCGTAAAAAGCGAATTCCTGACCATCCTGCTGATGTCGATCATGAGCCTGGCCTGCGCAATGACGGGCAGCCTGGGCGGCCTGATGGTCTGCCGCTTTATCCAGGGTATAGGTGTCGGCGGCGGCAATCCCGTTGCCGCTGTCTACATCAACGAGCTGTCGGTGGCGCATAACCGTGGCCGCTTCTTTCTGCTGTATGAATTGATTTTCCCGATTGGCCTGCTGGCTGCGGCGCAAGCTGGCACACTGCTGGTGCCTAATGTCGGCTGGCAGTCGATGTTTTTGGTGGGTGGCATTCCTGGTTTACTGATCGTCGGTTTCATCTGGTTCTTGCCTGAATCGCCGCGCTGGCTGATCGGCAAGGGCCGTTACGACGAAGCGGAAAAAATCATAGAGAGCATCGAGGCCAGCACCGACAAGCGCGTTGAGCCAAAGGCGCGTCCTGCAAAGGTAGTCGTCATGCCGCTGCGCAAGCCAGGCATACGTGAACTGTTCTCGTCGTTTTACCGCAAACGTACCCTGGTCGTATGGGCATTGTGGGGCACCGCTTATTTTGTTGCCAACGGCCTCAATAACTGGATGCCTAGTCTGTACAAAACCGTTTATCACTTGCCGCTGGCAGAGTCGCTGCGCCTGGCATCCATGTCCAATGTGCTGAGCGTGATCTTTGTACTGATCTGCGCGCTGATGGTGGACCGTGTTGGCCGCCGCCTGTGGGTAATGTCGGCGTTTGGCGTGTCCGGCCTGCTGCTGGCTGCTTTATACCTGAACGGCGCGCATTCAGCGTACACCGTGATGCTGCTGGGCTCGACCGCCTATGCTGTCGTCGGCACGGTGACGATCATGCTGTTCCTGTACACGCCGGAAATCTACCCGACCCGTATGCGGGCAATCGGCACCGCACTGGCCACTTCCTGGTTCCGCGTCGCCTCGGCGGCCAGCCCGGCGATTGTTGGTGTGGTGCTGGGGGCCGATGGTGTTGCGATGGTGTTCCTGATGTTTGCGGTCGTCTGCGTGCTGGGTATTTTTGCCGCAACGGGTATGACCGAGACCAGCCAGAAATCGCTTGAAGAAATAGCGCCTTAAAAATAGCACCTTAAAAATAGCACCTTGAAATTTGCGGCGTGCCGCCCTCGACCATGACAGCTTCACCTATATCCCCGGCGCAGCCGCGCACCCTTTACGACAAGCTCTGGGATGAACACCTGGTCTGCCTTGATGATGACGGTGCGGCGCTGTTGTACGTAGACCGCCATCTGGTCTACGAAGTGACTAGCCCGCAGGCCTTCGCGGGTCTGCAGGCGAGCGGGCGTCCGGTGTGGCGCGCGGCAGCCACCTTTGGCGTATGCGACCATAATGTTCCCACCAGCGGTCGCGCGAACGGCATCGCCGATCCTCTCGCGCGCCTGCAGGTGGAAACTCTGGAGCATAATTGCAGCAGCAACGGCATCCACCAGTTCCGGATGCAGGACCGGCGCCAGGGCATAGTCCATGTGGTGGCGCCCGAACAGGGCATGACGCTGCCGGGCATGCTGGTCGTCTGCGGCGATTCGCACACCAGCACGCACGGCGCGCTGGCCGCGCTGGCCTTTGGCATAGGTACCTCTGAAGTCGAGCACGTGCTGGCCACGCAGACGCTGGCCACGCGCAAAAGCCGCAACATGCTGGTGCGCATAGAGGGACAGCTGCACGCTGGCTGCAGCGCCAAGGACCTGGCGCTCTACCTGATCGGCTGCATCGGCAGCGCCGGCGCCGCTGGGTACACGATAGAATTTGCCGGCAGCGCGGTACGCGCACTATCGATGGAAGCGCGCATGACGCTGTGCAATATGGCGATTGAAGCCGGTGCCCGCTCGGGTCTGGTCGCTGTCGACCAGACCACAGTAGATTATCTGAGCGGACGCCCGTTTGCTCCCGATGCAGAACAATGGCATGCCGCAGCGGCGCACTGGCGCACGCTGCTATCCGATGAAGGTGCGGTTTTTGACCGTGTCATTGACATCGACGCTGCGATGGTGGCGCCGCAGGTCACATGGGGTACGTCGCCCGAAATGGTGGCGCCGATAGCCGGCGCCGTTCCAGACCCGGCGCACGAGACCGATCCCGCGCGGCGGCAGGCGCTGGAACGGGCGCTGGCCTACATGGATCTGACACCGGGCACGCCCATGCAGCAAATCCGCATCGACAAGGTCTTTATCGGTTCCTGTACCAACGGCCGCATCGAAGATTTAAGAGCTGCCGCGGCAGTTGTCGCCGGCAGTGGCGGTCGGATTGCATCCGGCGTTACTGCGCTGGTAGTACCCGGCTCCGGCCTGGTCCGCGAGCAAGCTGAACGCGAAGGCCTGGACCGCATCTTCAAGAACGCGGGATTCGAATGGCGGGAGCCGGGTTGCTCGATG
>JAYSKH010000168.1:0-11601 GCA_043726505.1 Undibacterium sp.
TTCATCGCCAATCAGGACATCACCGAGCGCGATCCAAAAGCGGCGCGCGATGCATTTGATGCGTTCAAACAACTGGTCGTCCAGTTCCCGGACAGCAAATATGCGCCCGATGCGACTGCCAGGATGAAATTCCTGGTCAATTCACTGGCGCAGTATGACGTGCACGTCGCCAAATACTACCTGCGCCGCGGCGCTTTCCTGGCAGCGGCCAACCGCGCGCAGTCGTCGATCAAGGAATACCCGGATGCACCGGCCAATGAAGAAGCGCTGTTCATCCTGATACGTGCCTACGATTACATGGGCATGACCGAGCTGCGTGACGATGCAAACCGCGTCTTCGTGCAAAGCTTCCCGAAAAGCGCCTACCTTGGCAACAGCGAAGGCAAAAAAGCGCCGTGGTGGCAGTTCTGGAGCAAATAAGACGGTGTTAACTGTCCAAAATTGCTGAGCACCGCTTCCCGCAAAGCCCCTGTCAAAGGGGCTTTTTTATTTTCCGGGCCTTATTGCTCGACTTTGCGTTTGAATACCCAGCTGCCGGAGCCGGATTCCGCGGCATCAAAGCGGTAGCCGTTCAGGTCAAAGTCTTTGATATCTTCCACTTTGCGGATTTTATTCAGCGCGCAGTAGCGCGCCATCAGGCCGCGCGCGCGTTTTGCATAAAAGGAAATGATCTTGTACTGGCCGTTCTTCCAGTCCAGGAATACCGGACTGACGATAGGCGCCTGCAGCACCGCCGGCTTCACTACCTTGAAATATTCTTCGGACGCCAGGTTCAGCAACACCTTGCTGCGCTGTTGCACCAGTTGTTCATTCAATGCTTCAGTTACTTTTTCACCCCAGAATGCGTACAGGTTGGCGCCCCGCGGATTTTCCAGCCGCGTGCCCATCTCCAGCCGGTAGGGTTGCAACAGGTCCAGCGGACGCAGCAGGCCGTACAGGCCCGACAGGATACGCAAGTGCTTTTCCAGGTAGGCAATCTGCGGCGCATCGAGCTTGCGCACATCGAGACCTTCGTACACATCGCCATTGAAAGCGAATACCGCCTGCCGGGCATTCTTTTTGGTCGCTTCCGGTGACCAGGCGGCGAAACGTGCCGCGTTCAGTTGCGCAAGTGCGGGCGATATGTCCATCAGCTCGCCAATCCGCTCCACGCTCAACGCCCGGCTGACCTCGATTAATTGCTCCGCCTCCTGCATAAACACCGGTAAACTATGGGTTCTGCTTTTGACTGGCGTTTCATAATCAAGCGACTTCGCAGGCGACAATACAATTAACATAATATCTACATAAAAATTAATGACGACTTCAACCGACTCCCAGGACGCCAACCCAGCAACCCCCACGCCCAGGCTTGTTGTATTGGACACCAATGTATGTCTGGACCTGTTTGTGTTCCACGACCCGCGCTGGGCAGGCCTGCTGGCAGGCCTGGAGGACGGCAGCATCAAGGCCGTCACACGCAGCGACTGCCGCATGGAATGGCTGGCGGTGCTGCATTATCCGCACCTCCCTATCGCCGATGACCAGCGTGAAGGCATTGCGTTGCAGTTCGACCGGCACATAGCATGCATCGCCCCGGCCGCAAAATCCACACTGCGGCTGCCCGTCTGTACCGACAAGGACGACCAGAAATTTCTGGAACTGGCGCGCGACGCCGGCGCTGCCGTACTGGTCACCAAGGACAAGGCACTACTAAAGCTGGCAAGAAAAACAAAACAGGCCGGATTGTACACGATACAAACGCCAGAGAAATTTGTCTCAGAACATCCGACTTAACCATTCCTGACAATTAAAAGATGACAAATTTTGTTGCTCAGAGTTATCCTATGCTTATTGAAGTCCTGTACTATGGCGCTATCAAGCCTGTGTGAGTAAAAAAGGCTGTTGCAGCGGGCACCGACGTTCCTTTGCGCCACAGCCGTACCAATTCCACAACAGCATCCGAATGAAGTGACGAACGCAAATGACCACGCAAAACAACGCAAGCAAGTCGTGATATTTGTGGCCGTCTGCAAAGCAATCACAGCGATTATGGAGAACGAAGGACTATGACCGATTCAGCAGATGACCTGGATGCATTGTTTGAAGAGATGGCCAACCAGCGCGTAGAAACCGCTGCGGCACCTGTTGCTGCAGCACCGGAGCCGGAACCGGCCGCTGCCAAACTCAATTTCCAGGGCAGTGAAGACCAGTCCGGCAAACCGATGTTTGACCGCCTCGGCGGCATCGTCCGTATGCTGCATGACTCCATGCGTGAACTCGGCTACGACCGCTCTTTGTCTGACGTTGCATCGCAGATCACCGATGCGCAGGGCCGGCTTGAATACGTCGCCACGCTGACTGAGCAGGCCGCAAATAAGGTGCTGAACGCGACCGACGTCGGCATGCCGGAACAGGATGCGCTGGCAAAAAATGCCAAGGACATGGATTCACGCTGGGAAAGCCTGTTTGCTGGAAAACTGAGTGTAGATGAATTCAAGACACTGGCGACCGATTCCAAGGGTTTCGCCAACGCAGTCATCGCATCGACAGATTCCGAAAAAGCCCGCCTGCTGGAAATCATGATGGCGCAGGACTTTCAGGATCTGACAGGCCAGCTGATCAAAAAAGTAGTCGCCATCACGAAGGCAGTCGAGCATGAGCTGGCACAGATACTAATCGACAATGCTCCTGCAAACTTCAAGGAGAAAGTAGTAGAACTGATGGAAGGCCCTTCCGTCCCCACTACAGCATTAGAACAGGACGACGTAGACAACCTACTTGATAGTCTGGGCTTTTAATGGATGACATGCTCAAAGAATTTGTCGTTGAGGCGCTGGACCTGGCGACAAATGTAGAGGAACACCTGCTCACCCTTGAGCGCAATCCAGGCGACATGAATACGCTGAATGCAGTATTCAGGTCTTTCCATACGATCAAAGGCGGCGCCGGTTTCATGAACCTGACCGCAATGGTCTCAGCCTGCCATTTGACGGAAAACCTGTTTGACGCATTGCGCACCGGCCAGGCGCCAGTCACGCCGGTGGCAATTGAAGCAGCACTGGAAGCCAGCGGCTTTGTTGCCGACCAGTTGACAGCACTGAACAACGGCACACCGCCCGAACAGCTGTCCACGATGCCGAAGTCACTGGAACAGATTCTGACCGATGCGATTGAAGGCAAGGTCAATTCAAGCAAAAAACCTGCAGCCAAAGCAAAAGCAGCCGAACCCGCCAAAGCGCAGGTTGCTGCTGCAGCGGTAGGCGAAGACGGACTGGACTGGGAAGCTTATTACCGCGCGGTGGTACCCGAAGGAACTTTGCCGGAAGCCGCCGTAGTGCCGGCAGAAGAGCAGGAAGCAGTCAAATCCTCCCTGTCCAGCCCCGATGTAAAACAAAACGCACCGGCCAAGGAAGAAAGCATCCGTATCGATGCCGTCAAGCTGGATGTGCTGCTGGAAGTTGCCGGCGAATCCGTGCAGGCCGCCAACCAGGCTGCCGTGCTGCTGGAAAAGCTGTCGCAATTCAAGTTCGACGGCCAGGCTGCACCGCTGATGTCGGCGCTGACAGAAACGCTGACCCGCGCTTCACGCTACTCCACCGAATTGCAAAGGGCTACGCTGGCAACACGCATGCAGCCGGTAGGACGTCTGTTCCAGAAATTCCCGCGTCTGATACGCGAACTGGCCAAGGACCTGGGCAAGGAAGTCGACCTGAACATCTCCGGTGCTGAAACCGAAGTGGACCGCGTCGTTGTGGACAGCCTCTACGATCCGCTGGTGCACATGCTGCGCAATGCGCTGGATCACGGCATAGAAACATCCGAAGAACGCGCCGGCACCAACAAGCCGCTGAAAGCAACGATCTCGCTGAAAGCGTGGCAGGAAGCCAGCAGCGTCATGATCGAAGTGACCGATGACGGTAAAGGCATGGACGCCAATCGCCTGCGCGAAAAAGCGATTGCCAAGGGACTCATTAACCCAACCGATGCACGTACCGATGACGAGGCTTTCCAGCTCGTGTTCTTGCCCGGCTTTTCGACCAAGGACGTTGCATCCAGTGTATCCGGCCGCGGCGTCGGCATGGACGTGGTCAAGACTGCGGTAGAACGCCACAGGGGCGCTATCCGCATCGCATCGCAACTGGGAACAGGCACCACTTTCCTGATCAGGTTGCCGATCGAGTTATCCATTGTGCCGACGATGCTGGTGCGCACCGCCGAAGCTTCGCTGGCGCTGCCGATGGCAACCGTACAGCGCGTGGTGGAATTGCCCGATACGTTTGAAAGCGTCGGCGGCCAGCCTGTACTCAGGGATCTGGGCCGGCCGTTGCCAGTCAAATCACTGGGACAGATACTCGGCTACGAAAAGAGCAGCGAGCGCGTGGGCATTGTCATCGCCTCACCAAACCCGTATATCCTGGCGGTCGATTCCGTGGACGGCACTGCCGACCTCGTTATCAAGCCACTGACCTGCATCACGACGCCGGGCATTACCGGCACTGCACGGTCTGCCGAAGGCGAACTGGTGCTGGTGATAGGATTATCCTTCCTGCTTGACGGATGCAAGATCCATGACCACGAAAGAATGACCGCATAAAGCCAGGCTGCATACAGGCCTGTCGCACAAAAGGCTCAAAGGCTGGATTCCCTGCAAAGGAAATCCAGCCTTTTTCTTTATACATGCCCAAAAACCAGCCATTACAATAAGTAACAAATCCACCTGCTCCTGCATTTGCAAGCAGGAACGAATAAGATAAAACTCTGTCACAATAGCGCTAACTTCTTCTTTTTACATGCTGCAATTCCTTTCACAAGAGTGCCGGCACCAAGCTAATGACCGTAATTGATCCGCAGGCGGCCACACCCCTGCAAGCGCTGACGCTAGACAACCGTTTTGCCAGCCTGCCTGCCGCTTTTTATACCGAGCTGAAACCCACCCCGTTGCCGTCACCTTACCTGGTATGCGCCAGCGAACCCGTGGCCGGGATGATTGGGCTTGATGCTGCAACCCTGTCAGGCCAGGATTTCACCGAAACCTTTACCGGTAATCAGCTGCTTGCCGGCAGCCGTCCATTGGCGGCGGTCTATTCCGGCCACCAGTTCGGCGTCTGGGCCGGCCAACTGGGCGATGGCCGCGCTATCCTGCTGGGCGATGTCGAGTCAAAAAACGGATCGTCTCGTCTGGAAATTCAGTTGAAGGGCTCCGGCATGACGCCCTACTCCCGCATGGGCGACGGCCGCGCCGTGCTGCGCTCCTCCATCCGCGAGTTCCTGTGCTCGGAAGCAATGGCAGCGCTAGGCATTCCAAGTTCGCGCGCCTTGTGCATTACCGGATCGGACCAATATGTGATGCGTGAAAAGCCGGAAACCAGTGCAGTCGTCGCACGCGTGGCCCCAAGCTTCATCCGCTTCGGCTCGTTTGAGCATTGGTACTACAACAACAAGCCGGAAGAGTTGCAGATTCTGGCCGACTTTGTGCTGGAAAACTATTACCCCGCACTAGTGGAGGCAAGCAACCCCTACCAGGCGCTGTTGATGGAAGTTACGACGCGCACCGCCGAACTGATGGCGCACTGGCAGGCGGTGGGATTCATGCACGGCGTCATGAATACCGACAATATGTCCATCCTTGGCTTGACGCTGGACTATGGACCTTATGGTTTCATGGAAGCCTATGATGAAGGCCATATATGCAACCATACCGATAGCCAGGGCCGTTATTCATACCGCATGCAGCCGACGATAGGCCACTGGAATTGTCACGCACTGGGCCAAGCGATGCTGCCGCTGATAGGCAGCGTGGAAGATACACAGGTCGCCTTATTAGTTTATCAAGACCGCTACAAACAGAAGCTGGGCGAGTTGCTGCACCAGAAATTTGGGCTTGCCACTATTGAAACGCTGGACAGCGAGCTGTTTGACCAGTTTTTTGCATTGATGCAGCAAAGCCATGCCGACTTTACGCAAGCTTTTCGGGCGCTGTGCGCCGTGCAAAGCGGCAGCGCGGTGGCAGATGAACCACTCAGGGATCTGTTTATTGACAGGAATGCATTGGACATCTGGCTGCAAGCGTATCGGGACAGGCTGGTGCGGGAAGGCAGCATCGATAATCTGCGCATGCAGGCAATGCGCGCCGCCAATCCCAAATATATACTGAGGAATTACCTGGCCCAGGTGGCGATAGAAAAGGCCGAGAACAAGGATTTTTCGGAAGTGGAAAAGCTGCTGCAGATACTGCGCAATCCTTTTGATGAACAGCCGGAGCATGAGTCCTATGCCGACCTGCCGCCGGACTGGGCAAGGCATCTGGAAGTCAGCTGCTCTTCCTGAAAATTTTTTGAATGTTCCGACACCGTTGACCGGGATCGGGGCCAAACAAAGAGAGGAAATACCATGACAAAAGTCACCAAAACCGATACTGAATGGCGCGCCGCACTGACGCCGATGGAATACGAAGTTACCCGCCATGCCGCGACTGAGCGCGCGTTTACCGGCGAGTTCTGGGACCACCATGAGGCTGGCATCTATACCTGTGTCTGCTGCAACACGCCGCTATTCGAGTCCGATGCAAAATTTGACTCCGGCTGCGGCTGGCCCAGCTATTTCAAGGCACTGGACCCTGCCAACGTGCGTGAAAAAGTAGACCGCACGCACGGCATGACACGCACTGAAATCATCTGCAATGTGTGCGATGCCCATCTTGGCCATGTGTTCCCGGACGGCCCGCCGCCGACCGGCTTGCGTTACTGCATCAATTCCGCTTCCCTGAGATTCGAGCCTAAGTCATGAAATTTTTGTTTGACCTGTTTCCCGTCATCCTGTTTTTCGTCACCTTCAAATGGGGCGAAGGCCATGTTGCTGCCGCCCAGTCGCTGAGTTCGGAATACCTATCCGGCCTGATCTCCGGCGGCATTGCCGGCGACCAGGCGCCCATACTGCTGGCCACCGCCATCGCGATGCTGGCATCTGTATTGCAGATCGGCTATCTGCTGGCACGCCGCAGGAAAGTGGATGCGATGCTGTGGATTTCTTTTATCATCATCAGTGTCTTCGGCAGCCTGACCATTTACTTCCATAGCGAAACTTTTATCAAATGGAAGCCAACCGTACTTTACTGGTGCTACGGCGCTGCTCTGTTCCTGGGACAATACGTTTTCAAGAAAAACCTGATCCGCACGGCAATGGAATCGCAGATCCAGATGCCCGATTTCGTATGGACCAGGCTGGGACTGGCGTGGATAGGCTATTGCATCCTTATGGGGTTTGCGAATATATTTGTGGCTTTCAACTTCAGCACGGATACCTGGGTGAATTTCAAGCTGATTTCCATCGTGGCAATCATGCCGGCCTTTGTCATCGCACAAAGCCTGTTCCTTTCCAAATACATGAAAGAAGCAGCATGAACGCCCCCTCTAGCGACCGCTTCAACCGCATACAGGCGCGCCTGAAGGAAACTTTTGACCCGCTTGATTGTCAGTTACAGGATGACTCTGCTGCTCACGCCGGACATGCCGGCGCCGCCTCTGGAGGAGGTCATTACAGCGTCAAATTAGTTTGTAAGCAATTTGAGGGATTAAATCGTATTTCCCGTCATCGTCTAGTGTATGATGCCGTTGGCGATATGATGCATACGGAAATACATGCCCTTGCGATCGTTGCATTGGCTCCCTCAGAGATGCCAACCTAACCATTTAGTTTTTATTTACTTTGTTATTTTAGGAACAGATAATGACTTTTAAACCTGCTCATTTGCTGGTAGTACTTCTTGCAGTTGCTCTTCCTGCAATGGCGCAAAACGTTGCCGTCGTCAATGGTAAGGCAATCCCATCTGCCAAACTGGACCTGATGTTGAAGCAGGCAAAAGCACAAGGCCAGCAAGACAGCCCTCAACTGCGCGCCGCAGTCAGGGAACGCCTGATCGGCATCGAAGTGCTGACGCAAGAAGCAGAAAAATCTGGCCTGGCCGCAAATCCTGAGGTGAAAACCCAGTTGGAAATGAATCGCCAGTCCATTCTGATCAATGCATTGCTGCGTGACTACGTCGAAAAAAATCCAGTCAAGGATGCAGACATCAAGGCTGAATACGACAAGGTAAAAGCACAGGCCGGCGATAAAGAGTACCACGCGTACCATATCCTGGTTGACAAGGAAGACGATGCAAAAGCCATCATCTCCAAGCTGAAAGCCGGCGCCAAGTTTGAAGAACTGGCCAAGCAATCCAAAGATACCGGTTCTGCAGCCAAAGGCGGCGATCTGGACTGGGCATCCCCAGGTACTTTCGTAGCGCCTTTCTCGCAAGCGCTGGTCGCCCTGCAAAAAGGCCAGATCACTGAAACGCCAGTGAAAACTGAATTCGGCTACCACGTCATCAAGCTGGAAGATGTGCGTACCGCCAAGTTCCCTACTCTGGAAGAAGTGAAGCCGCAAATCACCGAAGGCCTGCAAAATCAGAAGGTCCAGATTTACCAGCAGGCATTGCTGAAAAAAGCAAAAGTCCAGTAATCTGCTAGATGATGAAATAAGTTCCAGCTGAACCTCAGCTGGAACGTAAAAAGGGCGCTATATGTATATATATAGCGCCCTTTTTATTGCTGTAGCGTCGGCTAACCGTTAGCTGCCCGCCCTCAACCACACACTGATGATGCAGCAATATGTGCCCATCAGACCATCAAATAAGCTACAGCTGATAATGCGCAATGATCAGCGCAAGCTTGCCGTTTTTTTGCAGGTCCATCAACCCGCGATCAATCTGTTCTATCAACTGCGCTGCCTGCGGATGATCACGGCTAATGCCGAAGTGCAGCGGGTACTTGTCCGTGCCGGGCAGAGGGTAGATCCGATACTGCCCATTGTTAAACGGCAGCATGCCCTGGTTGGAAAAACCCTGAAAAACCTCACGCATATCAACGATGACGTCGCAATAGCCGCGATCTATTTTCTTGATGAGGCTGGAGTAATTGGTCGCGCCGCTTTCTATCGTTGCAGGTGGAAGTTTTGTATAGAAAGTGGATGCTCCATGCAGCGCGCACACCTTCAGGTGGGACAGATCCGCCAACGTTTTCACCGGGGGTTCAGCATACCGTGCAGTCGCATACAGGTAGGAAGGAGTCAGGCTCAGGTAAGGGCGCGAAAACAGAAAAGCCTTGTCGCGCTCGGGCGTGCGAAATACCGACATGACGATATCGTAGCCTTCCATCGTCTGCACCTCATACAGGCAGCGCGCCCATGGCCGCAGCGCCACCTTGGGCTCTGGGAAGATGGAGCGCAGCACGTCGACAGACAAGCCTTCCACGTGCTGGCTGACCGACGCCATGTAAGACATGGGCGGCCAGTTACCATCGCCGCCACACGCTTTCATCGACTGTGCCTGAGCAGGGATAACTCCCCAGACCAGCAGAAAAATAAGAATTACAAAAGAACGCATGCAGTATCAATAACCTGGAAATTATTATTCATTTTAAAGACATTTACCGTCATGCCCGAAAGTTAAGACTTTCTACAATGTTAGGCAAGTGTCTTTATGTGAACTTAACATTCTCTGACAGACAGCCCCGCCTCTGTCCCACACAGTGGGGCGAATATTGCCGTATCTCAAGATTATCGGTCAAATTTCCTCGAACAAGATGGTAAGAAACAAAAACAGCATAAAAAAAGCGCCCTGCGGCGCTTTTCCACTACATCATGGCAGCTTAGCCAACCCACTGGCGTGCATTGCGGAACATGCGCATCCACGGTGAGTATTCGCCCCAGGATTCCGGATGCCAGGATTGCTGCACCGAGCGGAAGACACGCTCTGCATGCGGCATCAACACCGTAAAGCGGCCGTCATCGTTGGTGACCGACGTAACGCCTAGTGGTGAACCGTTGGGGTTATACGGATACGCTTCGGTCGCATTGCCCTGGTTGTCAACAAAGCGCATTGCCACATTGGCCTGTGCGATGTCGCCGGTGGTAGAAAAATCGGCAAAGCCTTCGCCATGCGCAATGGCAATCGCAGTCTGTGTGCCGGCCATGCCCTGCATGAAGATGGATGAAGACTCCATGACCTCGACCATGGCAAAGCGGGCTTCAAACTGCTCCGATTTGTTGCGGGTGAATTTAGGCCAGGCCTGCGCGCCGGGGATGATGGATTTCAGGTTGCTCATCATCTGACAGCCATTGCAGATACCCAGACCAAAGGTGTCGCCACGATGGAAAAACTCCGAGAACTGTTCCGCCATTTTTGCATTGAACAAAATGGTCTTCGCCCAGCCTTCACCGGCACCAAGCACGTCGCCATACGAGAAGCCGCCCACTGCGATCAGACCTTTGAAATCAGCCAGCCTGGCCCGCCCGGCAATCAGGTCGCTCATGTGGACATCAACAGCGGTAAAGCCCGACTGGTGCATCACATACGCGGTTTCTATATGCGAATTGACGCCCTGCTCGCGCAGGATCGCAACCTTGGGACGCACACCCGTCACGATATAAGGTGCAGCGATGTCCTGCTGCGGGTCAAAGGTCAGCTTAGGTTGTATGCCGGGATCTTTGGCATCCAGCAGGCGCGCGTATTCAGCGTCGGCGCAGGCGGGATTGTCGCGCAGGCGCGCAATCTGCCAGCTGGTCTTGCTCCACAGCTGGTGCAATTTAGCGCGCGGCTGGCTGTAGATCTGCTTGGCGTCGCGCGTGAACTCGATGACGCCGCTATCGTTGGCCTTGCCGATGATATGGCTGCAGGCGCCCAGATTGTGTGCGCGCAGCACGTCCATGACTTCCGACCTCTGCTCAGTGCGCACCTGTATTACCGCGCCCAGCTCTTCATTGAACAGCGCGCGCAGGGTCAGGTCGTTGCGGCGCTCTGCCACCTGGCCTGCCCAGTTCTTGGAATCGCCCCAGTCTGCTGCATGCTCGCTTTCCAGCGCCAGGATATCCAGATTGATTGCCAGGCCGCTGCGGCCGGCAAACGCCATTTCGCACAGGGTTGCAAACAGGCCGCCATCGGAACGGTCATGGTAGGCCAGCAGTTTTTGCTCACTGTTCAGTTGTTGAATGGCGGCAAAGAAGGCCTTCAGATCTTGGGCGCTATCCACGTCCGGTGTCTGGTCACCCAGCTTTTGCATGACCTGCGCAAAAGCGGAAGCACCCAGCCGGTTCTTGCCACGGCCCAGGTCGATCAGGATCAGGCTGGTATCGCCGGCATCCAGGCGTATCTGCGGTGTCAGCGACTTCCTGACGTCATAGACAGGCGCAAAGGCGGAAATAATCAGCGATACCGGTGACGTGACCGATTTCTGCTGCTCGCCATCTTTCCACGTTGTACGCATGGACAGCGAATCCTTGCCCACCGGAATACTGATGCCCAGCGCCGGGCACAATTCCATGCCGACTGCTTTTACCGTGTCAAACAATGCGGCGTCCTGCCCAGGCTGGCCGCAAGCTGCCATCCAGTTCGCGGACAGCTTGATGTCCGAGATATCCTTGATGGGCGCTGCAGCGATATTGGTAATCGCTTCGCCCACGGCCATGCGGCCCGATGCAGCAGCGTTAATGACTGCCAGCGGCGTGCGCTCGCCCATGGACATTGCTTCGCCCAGATAGCCTTCCAGGCTCATTGTCGTGACTGCGCAGTCGGCTACCGGCACC
>JAYSKH010000169.1:0-14464 GCA_043726505.1 Undibacterium sp.
GCCATCGTGGTCGGGCAGACGTCGGGGCATTGCGTATAGCCGAAGAACATGACTACGGCTTTGCCCTTGAAGTCCGCCAACGTGCGCGGTTTGCCGTTATGGTCGGTCAGTGCGAAATCTTTCGCATAGTCGAGGCCGGTCAGGTCGGTATTCTTGAACTGGGGTTTGGATTCTTGGCTGCAGGCTGCCAGCGACAGGGCGAACAACAGGCAAACGAGGCGAAACAGAGTTTTCATGCAGGCTTTCACAGCTTGATGTAATGGTCTACCAGCAGCGCAACAAACAGCAGGGACAGGTAGACGATGGAGTAGGCAAAGGTCTTGCGCGCCAGAATATCGTCATAGTGCTTGTAGATGCGCCATGAATACCACAGGAAGATGCCGCCCAGGATCACAGCGCTGACCAGATAGATCAGGCCGCTCATGTGCACGGCATACGGCATCATCGTCGTCGCAAACAGCGCTATCGTATACAGCCAGATATGGAAGCGGGTGAATTCCAGGCCGTGCGTGATAGGCAGCATCGGCAGACCGGATTTGGCGTAATCATCGCGGCGGTACATGGCCAGCGCCCAGAAGTGCGGTGGCGTCCAGATGAAAATGATCAGCACCAGCAGCCAGGCTTGCATAGGCACATCATTGGCAATCGCCGCCCAGCCCAGCGCCGGCGGCATTGCGCCCGACAGGCCGCCGATGACGATGTTCTGCGGCGTTGAAGGCTTCAGGATGATGGTGTAGATGACCGCATAACCGACGAAGGTGGCAAAAGTCAGCCACATCGTCAGCGGGTTGACGAAGTTATACAGCACCCACATGCCGGCGCCGCCGATCACGCCGGAAAACACCAGCGTCTGCGGCACGGTGATCTCGCCTTGCGCCATGGGACGGCGCGCAGTACGCGCCATGCGGGAATCGATCTCGCGCTCGACCAGGCAGTTGATGGCGAACGCAGCGCCCGCCAGCAGCCAGATGCCGATGGTGGCAGCAACAACGAGGCGCCAGTCCGGCAGATCCGGCGTTGCCAGGAACATGCCGATGACCGCGCAAAACACGGCCAGCTGCGTAACACGCGGCTTGGTCAGGGCCAGATATTGGGTAAGGCGGTTGGCAGGTAGGCTCAAAGTGCTCATAAAAAATGGTCAGGACGGCAAGGGGCGGGCGAGGGGCGACTCAAGAAGCAAGTCTAGCCCTGTAGTTTAACATGCACAGCAGTAGCAGGAGTAAAGCCGCGCCGCCATTGTGCAGCACGGCGATTAGCAGAGGCCATGAAAAGAAGATCGTCGACACGCCGGACAGGAACTGCACGGCGATGACCAACAGCAGCCATTTGCCCAGACTTTGCAATCCTGCGATTTTCCTGGCCCGCAGCGCGGCCCAGGCAACGAAGGCGATGACCAGCAGTGCGAAATTCCGGTGTACCCAATGGATGGCAACCAGCGCCTGGAAAGGCAGGAATTCCCCGTTGGCCTTCTGGCCCAGTTGCCGCCATAAGGTAAACCCGTGCTCGAAATCCATTTCAGGAATCACCGCTCCGCTACACAAAGGGTAGTCGTGGCAAGCCAAAGCTGCGTAGTTAGTACTCACCCACCCACCTAATGCTATCTGCACTACCAGCAAGATCAACGCTATCGTAGCCGGTGCAACTGCGCTGCGGCTGGCAACATGCTGATGCACCGATTGCTGCGCGGACAGCCAGGCCAGCAAGCCCAGCAAGCCCATACCCAGCAGCAGATGCGTGGTCACGATCACCGGCTGCAGCTTCAGCGTCACGGTCCAGGCGCCGAAAGCGCCCTGCAGGCAGACAAAGAAAAACAGGCCGGTGGGCAGCCATGGCGAACCCAGCACCTTGTTGCCTTTGATGCGGTCGCGCCAAGCGATAATAACTTGTGCCACGATCAGTACGCCGACCGCCATCGCCAGATAGCGGTGGATCATCTCTATCCAGGCCTTTTGCAGGCTGACCGGCCCGGTAGGCATGATGGCCTCTGCCGCCTTGATCGCCGCATGCGCCTGGAAGGGATTGGCTTCGCCGTAGCAGCCCGGCCAGTCCGGACAACCCAGGCCGGAATCGGTCAGCCGCGTAAAGGCGCCGAACATGATCAGGTCAAAGGTCAGGAACAGGGTAACGGCCACCAGCTTGCGGTATTTGTTCTGGTCGGCGGAAACCCAGACCACGCTCAGCGGTAGCAGTGCGACCAGCAGGCCGGTGATGGCGAGTTGCAGGATATGCATGTGCAATCAGCCTATCGACGAAGCTTTCAGCAGCTTGATGATATCTTTTTTGATCTTGTTGGGATCAGCATCCTTGGGGAAGCGCATCATCAGGTTACCCAGCGGGTCTATCATGTAGATGTGGTCACGGATATCGGTGCCCTGCTCAACCGGCAGCCATGCCTTGACCAGATCCGGCTTCGCGTGCAGCATGTGCATGCCATCGTATTCGCGGATCAGCATGGTATCGACCGGCTTGTCATCGGTGATCAGCCATACGCGCTCTATCCTGTCCATTTCCTTGCCTTGTATCAGACGCAGCTGGCGCATGTCGTACAGCTTTTTCTTGCAGGCGTCGGCGCAGTCGCCGCTGTCGGCTACCAGCATGATCCATTTGCCTTTGTACGCATCCAGTTCCTTGGCTTCGCCGCCCAGCAGCGAAGATTCCAGTTTGGGCATAGGGTACTGGCGCGGGTCCAGGATGGCGCCGTAGTTGGTGCGGCCTTCAGGCTTGATGACGTAATAGGCCAGATACGAAAACACCAGCGGCGAAGCACAGATGAAGATGATCAGGAAGAGCTTCCAGCGGCCCGAGGTTTTATTGACTGTTTTTTCCACGACGATATCCTGTTACTACAAAAAAGAGAATTGCCATCAGCGACAATGCATACCACTGGAATGCATAGGCCCTGTGCTTGTCTGCGCCTGCGGACGGCAGGGGCCAGTCACGCTGCAAACCATCCGGCAACGATGAAGTCTGCTCCAGTATGATGTCCTGCATCGCCAAGTGCGATTGCCGCGCCACGTCGGCGGCGGTGATGTTCTGTACGATGGCTCCGGGGGTGATGGGCGTCGCCTGGCCCAGCTGCATGACCCTGTCTATGCTGTCGCGCGCGATGCCTTCTATCTGCACGACGCCGTCCGGCGTAGCCAGCGGCGGCATCTTGCTTCTGTCCTGCGCATTGCGTGGCTGCCAGCCGCGCGCGACCAGCACATGCATGTCGCTGCCTTCGATTTTAAACGGCATCATCACATAGAAGCCGGCATTGCCATGCAGTGCGCGGTTGTCCAGGTACAGCGGCCAGTTGCCGACGAAACGGCCACTGAGCCGCACATGGCGAAAAACGATGCCGGCGGCTGGTACTGGCGCAGCCCCAAGGCTGAGCGGCGCCATCAACGCGCGCTCATGCATCTGCAGGTCTATCTGTTCTTTTTGATGCGCGCGCCGGGTTTGCCACTGCGCAAGGGAAATGCCCAGCACGACCAGCGCAATAGTCGCCAGCAGGGGGATCAGGCGGACACGAAATTTAAGGGGCATCGCAGATTCGCATTACAATATGGCTTTAACCGGTACTGATCCGCGGAGTATATGCTGCGGCTTCATTTATAGCTCATCATGAAAATTATTGTCGCCATTGCATTTTTCCTCATCATCTTCAGCATGGGGTCCGCGCTGGTGTATCTGATGAAGGACAAGGGCAAGAGCAACCGCACTGTGAAGGCGCTGGCGTTCCGCGTGGGATTCTCGATCAGCCTGTTCATCTTCATCCTGATCGCCAACCGTCTGGGCTGGATACAGCCTACCGGCATTAGCATGCATTAATCACCGTGCACTAAGACCTGAGACCGCTAACGAGTCAGACAGGAATTTCAGCCTAGGGTTCCTGCAAACCTTTACCCCTACCCGCTTTACGGTTTAGGCACCCAAGAAAAAGCCGCACATAGTGCGGCTTTTTGCTTATTCAACAGCTAGTGTAGCGATACTGACTTACAGCCAGTACACAACAACGTACAGGCCCAGCCACACCACGTCGACAAAGTGCCAGTACCAGGCGGCGCCTTCAAACGCAAAGTGATGCTCCGGCGTAAAGTGGCCCTTCAGCACACGGCGCAGCACTACTGCCAGCATGATCGCGCCCATCGTCACGTGGAAACCGTGGAAGCCGGTCAACAGGAAGAAGGTGGAACCGTAGATGCCGGAAGTCAGTTTCAGGTTCAGTTCAGTGTAAGCGTGGTGATATTCAAATATCTGGAAGCACATGAACACCGCGCCCAGCAGAATAGTTGCCGCCAGCCAGAAAGCCGTTTTTGCACGATGGCCTTCACGCAAAGCGTGGTGGGAGATCGTCAGCGTTACACCGGAAGTCAGCAGCAATGCAGTATTGATCGTAGGGATAGGGAAAGGTCCCATGGTCTTAAACGCTTCGATCGTACCGGCCGGGCCGCCATTACCCCAGTGAGCAGCAAAATCAGGCCACAATACTTTATGGTCCAGATCCGCCAGCCAGGGCATGGAGATCGAACGGGCGTAGAACAGCGCGCCGAAGAAAGCACCGAAGAACATCACTTCGGAGAAGATGAACCAGCTCATGCTCCAGCGGTAGGAGACGTCAATGCGCGGGCTGTACAGGCCGCTTTCGGATTCGGAGATTGCATCGCCAAACCAGAAATACAGCACAACCAGTGTCATCAGAATACCGACGATATTGACGATATTGGCGCCAGGTACGGCATTGACCCAGCCTGCAGCGCCCAGCATGGTGACCAGCAAGGACGCGCCAGCCAGCACCGGCCATCTGGACGGACCAGGCACGAAGTAATAAGGTACTTTAGCGTGTGAAGAACTCATTTCCATCTCCTGATACAAATTTAAACTTAATCTCTACGTCGGTTCCACTACAACCATCTGACTGCGGCCGGAACGCCGTATTCCTTATTTTGCAACGACACTTTTTACGATCAGTATCAATATCGTGATAAACAGTGCTGCGCCAATGACACCGGCGATGACAACATGAACCGGATTGAGCTGCCCCACATCCTTTTCATAATCCTTGCCCTTACGGATACCAATGAAGGACCACAACACCGCCCGGACCGTTGCGCCAAAGGACATCTTGCGCTGCGTTGCCGGCTTGTTGTCTTCCATCAGCCTTCCTTGCCGGCGGGTTTGGCCTCTGCCTGCCCTGCCGTTTTCGGCTGGCCACCCACTTCAAAGAAGGTATAGGACAAGGTAATCGTCTTTACATCCTTCGGCAAGGCCGGATCGACAAAAAATACGACCGGCATCTGCCTGGCTTCATTCGGCCCCAGGGTTTGCTGTTTGAAGCAAAAACATTCGACCTTCTTGAAAAAGGCGGCTGCCTGCTGCGGCGCAAAACTCGGGATCGCCTGTGCATCCATCTTGTACGACTGCTTGTTGACAACCTCATACACGATCGTCGACATTTCGCCAGGGTGCACCTTCATGCTGCTGACCGTGGGGCGGAACCTCCACGGACCCTGCGTATTGGCATCAAACTCTACGGTGACTTCGCGGTTCTTGTCGATCTGCGAATTACCGACCGGCTTGATGTCATCGTCCTTGACCGTCAGTATGTTCACGCCGGTCAGCTCGCATATCTGCTTGTAGACCGGAACCAGCCCGTAACCGAAGCCGAACATCAGCACGGCAACAACCAGCAACTTCTTCAACACAACCAGATTCAGCTTGCTTGCGCGTGCCGGTTTGCCGGATTCTTCGCTCATGGCCGTCCTTTCCGTTTTTTAACGCAGAGACTGCTTGACGATGATGCCGACAAAAAATACCAGCGCGACGGAAGCTAATATCAACGCGGTCCTGATGTTGCTAGGTTTCTTACCGTTTGTCATTTTTACACGGACTGCCGTTTCGGCAGTCCGCCTTGAACATTATTTAAAAACTGGCGGTTCTTCAAAAGTATGGAAAGGCGCAGGGCTAGGCACTGTCCATTCCAGGCCTTCAGCACCGTCCCATGGCTTGGCAGGTGCTGGCTTGCCGCCTTTGATCGATGGCAATACCACTGCCAGGATGAAGTACACCTGCATCAGGCCAAACCAGAAGGCACCGACGGTTGCAAGCATATTGAAATCCGTGAACTGCGCAGGATAATCAGCATAGCGACGTGGCATACCGGCCAGACCCAGGAAGTGCATAGGGAAGAAAGTCACGTTGAAAGCGATCAGTGAACCCCAGAAGTGGATCTTGCCGCGAGTTTCGTTGTACATGAAACCTGTCCACTTCGGACCCCAGTAGTAGTAGCCTGCGAACAGCGCGAACAGCGAACCTGCCACCAGAACATAGTGGAAGTGGGCAACCACGTAGTAGGTATCCTGCAACTGGATATCGATAGGTGTTACCGCCAGGATCAGGCCGGTGAAGCCGCCCATGGTGAAAACGAAGATGAAGCCGATCGCGAACAGCATAGGCGTTTCGAAAGTCATCGAGCCTTTCCACATTGTCGCGATCCAGTTGAACACTTTAACGCCGGTAGGAACCGAGATCAGCATCGTCGCGTACATGAAGAACAGCTGCGCAGTGACTGGCATACCTGTTGTGAACATGTGATGCGCCCAGACGATGAAGGACAGGATCGCAATGGATGCTGTTGCATACACCATCGATGCATAACCAAACAAAGGCTTGCGTGCGAAAGCAGGAACGATCTGCGACACGATACCGAAAGCAGGCAGAATCATGATGTACACCTCTGGGTGTCCGAAGAACCAGAAAATATGCTGGTACATCACAGGGTCGCCACCGCCGGCAGCATTAAAGAAAGACGTGCCGAAATGGCGGTCTGTCAGCGTCATCGTGATGGCGCCAGCCAGAACCGGCATTACCGCGATCAGCAGGTAAGCAGTGATCAGCCATGTCCAGCAGAACATCGGCATTTTCATCAGCGTCATGCCGGGAGCGCGCATGTTCAGGATGGTAGTGATGATGTTGATCGAACCCATGATGGAAGAAGCACCCATGATGTGGATCGCAAAAATCGCCATGTCCATTCCTGGGCCCATCTGTGTGGACAGCGGCGCATACAGCGTCCAGCCGGCAGCAGTTGCGCCGCCAGGTACCCAGAAAGAGCCGATCAGCAGCAGCGCTGCAGGAGGCATCAGCCAGAACGAGAAGTTGTTCATCCGCGCAAAAGCCATGTCGGATGCGCCGATTTGCAGAGGGATCATCCAGTTCGCGAAACCGACAAACGCCGGCATGATCGCGCCAAACACCATGATCAGGCCGTGCATCGTGGTCAGCTGGTTGAAGAACTCAGGCTGCATCAGTTGCAGGCCTGGCTGGAACAGCTCACTACGTATCATCAGGGCCAGTACGCCGCCCGACAACAACATGGTGAACGCGAACCACAGGTACAGGCTACCAATGTCTTTATGGTTGGTTGCAAACAACCAGCGGCGGAAACCATGAGGATGGTCGTGCGCGTGGTCGTGAGAGTGATCGTGTGCGTGATCGACTGCAGTTGTGCTCATCTCAATCTCCTAAATTCAATTACTTGCGCGCAGCCAGAACTTCTGCTGGTTGAACAATGTTTTCGGCCGACTTGTTGGACCAGCTGTTACGTGTGTAAGTAATAGCGGCAGCGATGTCGGTATCGGACAGAGTCGCTTTCCATGCAGGCATGCCGCCTTTGCCGTTCAGCACCAGATGGATCTGGTCTGCTTTCGGGCCGGCGACGACAGGTGAACCGTCCAGCGCAGGGAAAGCGCCCGGTACGCCCTTGCCGTTAGCCTGGTGGCAGGCAGCGCAATTGGCAGTAAATACTTTTTCGCCGCGCTGCTTCAGCTCGTCGATAGTCCACACTTTATTAGGATCGTCCGCCAGGGCAGCCATTTCCTTTTTCTTAGTGTCTACCCACTCTTTGTACTTTGCTTCGCTTTCGACAACGACGACGATAGGCATGAACGCATGTTCCTTGCCGCACAGTTCAACGCACTGGCCGCGGTAGATGCCTTCTGTTTCTGCCTTGAACCAGGTGTCGCGTACAAAACCGGGAATCGCATCCTGCTTGACGCCGAACGCAGGGATAGTCCACGAGTGGATCACGTCATTGGCAGTAGTAATGATGCGCACTTTTTTGTTCACAGGAACGTGCACTTCATTGTCCACTTCCAGCAGATAAGTGTCACTACGGGCTTCGGTAGGAGCAACGCCGGGCGAACCGACTTGCGACCTTGGTGTTTTCAGCGTGGACAGGAAGGAGATGCCTTCGCCGTCGCCTTTCAGATAGTCATAGCCCCATTTCCACTGCATGCCGGTAGCTTTGATCGTGATATCTGCATTGGAGGTGTCCTTCATCGCTACCACGGTGCGGGTAGCCGGCAATGCCATGCCGATAACGATGATGAAAGGAACCACGGTCCAGGCGATCTCAACCGACGTGCTTTCGTGGAAGCTGGCAGCCTTGTGGCCCAGGGATTTGCGATGCTTGAAGATGGAATAGAACATCACGCCGAACACGGCGACGAAAATCACCAGGCAGATGATCAGCATCAGGTTGTGCAACGAATAAATCTGTTGCGCAATCTGTGTCACCGGCGGTTGCAGGTTAGTCTGCAGTACTGCCGGGCCGCCTACGATGTCTTTGACTTCGCCAGCCGCCCAGGATGGCAAACCTGCTGCCAGCACAGACGCTCCAAGCACTAACGATTGTAATCGCTTCGCATGTTTCATGATTTCCCCAAAAACCCAAATAGAATTCTTTAACAAACCGACATGAGCGCGCTCTGCAACTCCCGCACGAATTCACGTCGCCTGCTTACCATTAAATACCGCCCCACCTTGACCAGCAGTTGCTGAGCCCGCAGCTCCACCAGTCCTCCTGGGGAATCGGGCAAACCAACTTTGACAAACAGTGGATAAAGTCTGTACTCGCGAACATGGCTTCCCTGTACGACAACGACCAGCAGACAATCCCTGGTCAGGGAAACATACTCACGATCACCAGCGTGACGCGCGTAGATGAGAAATGCGGCACCGACACCCAGCATTTCCAAAAATGAAAAACAAAGCACCAGCCATGCGCCATTCATCAGAAAAATGATGGCAATACTGAAAGATATACAACAGAGTACACAGTAAAACAAGGCTAGCTGTTTGGGTGACAAAGCGCAATTTCGCTTCATCAGCCATTCATGAGATTCCATCCGACGCACCCAAGATCGACAGTCATTTCAATGACATTCGCTGGCGACTTCCACAACTGCGAGAGTATAAGACGTAAAGTAGGCTTATATCAAGCAGAATACTTGTCGTGACGCTAGTAAATTGCACAAAAATAAATCAAAATTGAGCATCAATTCTTGAAATAATTTTGCTTACTGCGGCGGTTTTTTGTGCAAATCAAGGCGAATAATTGATTCCCCGCTAGAAATTTTCTTTGGCGCCGGCCGGAATGCGTGGCCGTAAACTATTTCAAAAGTCAGTGGCACTCTGTTGTCAGCACCACGCATCTTATCAAATGCATCACATAATTTACGCCAGGCCTGCCTGCCCAGCAGGCCGGTGCGGCGCGTCAGCAGGGGATTGCCGCCCAGCGCGCGTACGTCGGCCAGCAGTTTGTCCAGGCTTTCATAGGTCAGCGTGATTTTTTCCATGTCCATCACCGGTGTGGAAAATCCGGCATTGACCAGCATATCGCCAAAATCATGCATGTCGACAAAGGGCAGCGTGTGCGGCAACTGGTCGATACCGGCAAATGCCTGGCGCAGCTCCACCAGCGTATCCGGGCCGAAACAGGAAAACATCAGCAAACCTTCAGTGCGCAATACCCGCCGCCACTCCGCAAATACAAGATCCGGCTGCGGGTGCCAGTGCAACGCCAGGTTGGACCACACCAGGTCCACCGCATTGGCCGCCAACGGCAGCCGGGCAAAATCGGCACAAGCCAGGCCGTCGTTTTGCGCGCGGCGCAAGGCCGGCGGCGTCCATTTTGCCAGCAAGCGACCCACCGAGCTGACGGCCGCCCTCTGGTTTTGCATCGCTGCGGCCAGCATCTGCGGCGACGCGTCGGCGCCCATCACATGCGCATCTGCATAGACTCTTTGCAAATGGACAATATCGGCACCTTCGCCGCAACCGGCATCCAGCACCCTTTGGGGCTGTATCTTGACCAGCTCCAGCTTTTCACGCATGCGGTTGGCAATTTCACGGCGCAGGAAGTCGGAACCGATGATTTTTTCGGGTTTTGCAAACAGCCGGCGTACGGTTTTTAAATCGATGGGAGCGCTTAACATGGAGATGGAATAGTCTGATTGGGCTGCGCAAGCCCATGCGGGATGCGATAATGCGCAGAGTTTACACGTTTGCCGCCCCGGCCGCAGGATGGCGCGGCTTTTACAACACCGGCCCGACCCCTTCGGCACCAACCTCCGCCTACAACGAGCATGCTTGCAAAATTATCCACATTGCTGCCGTCCTCCTGCGCGCTGTGCGGCGAACACGGCAAGCTGGTGGTGTGCGCAGCCTGCCATGCGGCGTTTTTGAACCTCAAGCAAGCGCGCTGCATGCAGTGCGCGCTACCAGTACCGACACAGCACAGTACAGGCAGCCGCTGCGGCGCCTGCCTGGCGGATGCGCCCGCTTTTGACCATACGGTGGCCGCCTGCAACTATGCGGCGCCACTGGACCAACTGGTGCTGAACCTGAAGTTTGCGCACCATCTGGCGCTGGCGCCGGTATTTTCGACCATGCTGCGCGACGCCATCCTGGAGCAGCGCGGCACGCCCCTGCCGGATTTGCTGACGATGGTACCGCTAGGGCAATCACGGCTGGCCGAGCGCGGCTTCAACCAGGCGCTGGAAATTGCCCGGCCGCTGGCACGGCATCTGGGTATCGCGCTGGCCCCGCAACTGCTGAACCGCAGCCGCGAAACCGCGCAGCAGAGCGGTCTGCACCCGGATGACAGGCAAAAGAATGTACGCAATGCCTTCATGCTCGCGCCTGACATGCTGGACCGCATCAAGGGCCGGCACATAGGCATCGTCGATGACGTGATGACTACAGGCACCACGCTGAATGAAATTGCGGCGATGCTGAAGCGTTTCGGCGCAGCCCGGGTCAGCAACTATGTGTTTGCGCGCACGCTGCCACACTGACAAAGTAACGAAATTTAAGCAAAGAATTTAAGGAGAATCACTTGTTTCATGTCGTCCTGGTTGAACCGGAAATCCCGCCCAATACCGGCAACATCATCCGCCTGTGCGCCAACACCGGCGTGCAGTTGCATCTGATAGAGCCGCTGGGCTTCCCGCTGGATGATTCCAAGATGAAGCGCGCCGGGCTTGATTACCATGACTACGCGACGATGAAGGTGCACAAGAACTGGCAGGCCTATATAGAACAGGAACAGCCGGATACAAGCCGCATGTTTGCGATGACAACCCATGGCTCCACGCCGTTCGCGCAGATAGCATTCCAACCCGGTGACGTGTTTGTGTTCGGCGCCGAAACACGCGGCCTGGCGCCGGAACTGCGCGAATCCTTTCCGGCGGCGCAGCGCATACGCCTGCCGATGCGGCCGGACAACCGCAGCCTGAACCTGTCCAATACCGTGGCGGTAGTCGTTTATGAAGCGTGGCGCCAGAACGGCTTTGCCGGCGGCGCCTGAACTGCCGATCCCGTTATTTGCTGAGCCTGACCTTGGCCAGCAGCTTGCTGGTCGAGCGGTCATGCACGAACTCTATCGCGGCTACCTTGCCGCCATAGGCCAGCACCGCCTGCCCTTCCGGTATGGCGGCCATATCATAGTCGCCGCCCTTCACATAGATATCCGGGTGCGCCAGCTGCACCGCTTCCAGCGCGGTATCCTCTGCAAATTCCACCACCAGGCTAACTGACTCCAGCGCCGCCAGCACGGCCATGCGGTCTGCACAGGTATTCACCGGCCGGTCATCGCCCTTGCCCAGGCGTTTGACGGAAGCATCGGTATTAACAGCACCACCAGCGATGCGCCTAGCTCCCTTGCCTGCGCCAGGTAACTGACATGGCCACGATGCAGGATGTCGAATACGCCGTTCGTCATTACTACCGGCTTGGGCAGCGCCGCCACGCGGCTTGCGAGTTCTGCATTGCTGCTTATTTTGGTTTCGAAATTCGGCATAGGGAGTGAAATAAAAAAAATGGCCACTAAAGAGTGACCATTTTATATGAGTGCGGCAACAGTGCATCCCCGCCGCCGTTTATTTAAGCAAGCTTCTTACGCCACATTTGCCGCAGCGGCAGTGGCCGCGATACGCTGGGTAATTTCCTTGCGGTAGCGGTTCAGGTCCTGCACCGACTCAAAGGTACGCTCAAACAGCAGCGACATATTGTGCAGGATGCGCTCAACGACCTTCTTTTCCCAGTTGCCGTCAAAATTTATCTGGCCATCCAGCCAGCGCTCCAGCCAGGCAGGGTCCGGCAGGCGGCTCTGTATCGTATCGTTAGGGAACAGCGCCTGGTTCACGTGCAGATTGGTCGGGTGCAGCGGCTTTTCCGTGCGGCGCGCAGACGCCATCAGTACGCCTATCTTGGCAAACGCAGCGCGCGCAGTGTCACCCACTTCGGCCAGCGATTTTTTCATGTAGCGCAGGTAGGCGCCGCCATGGCGTGCTTCATCCTGGCTGATGATCTTGTAGATTTGCTTGATGACGGGTTCGGTATGCCAGTCGGACGCACAGCGGTACCAGTGATTCAAACGTATTTCGCCGCAGAAGTGCAGCATCAGCGTTTCCAGCGGTGGCGCAGGATCAAACTCAAAGCGCACGTTGTGCAACTCTTCTTCCGTCGGCACCAGTTCCGGATGGAAGCGGCGCAGGTATTCCATCAATACCAGCGAGTGTTTTTGTTCTTCAAAAAACCAGATAGACATAAAGGCCGAGAAATCGCTATCGCCGCGGTTGTCGCGCAGAAACATTTCAGTCGCAGGCAGCGCCGACCACTCGGTGATGGCGTTCATCTTGATCGTCTGAGCCTGCTCTTTGGTCAGCTTGGACTCGTCGTACTTATCCCAAGGGATATCGGTATCCATATTCCAGCGGACCTGCTCAAGCGATTTAAACAATTCTGGGTAAAGCATGTTAACCTTCACACAAATAGAAAATAGAGTAACTTATCTAATTTTAGCAGACAGATGTGACATCTTCACTACCTTGTTTGATAAATGCGAATCGTTTCAGCGTTTGCAAGGTAAATGAATGCTAATTTTTCAATTTCACGGAAATTTGTAAAGTAGTTTATAGCCGCTCAACGGCATATTTAATATTACGCTACCATTCGTCTATCGGATTCAAACCCCTACACGGAGATAGACCATGCATAAGAAATTAGTTGCCGGAATGATCGTTTTATTCAGCATCCTGGCTGGAGGCGTCATGTCGACCGCGTCGGCAGCGGTACCGGAAAGCTGCCCTGCCATCCTGCACCATACCTTCAACCGCCTGCAGGATGACTCCAAACAAGACCTGTGCCAGTACACCGGCAAGGTCACGCTTGTCGTCAATACCGCCAGCTACTGTGGTTTCACCAAGCAGTACGAAGGCCTGGAAGCGCTACACGCCAAATATAACCCCAAGGGCTTGGTCGTACTGGGCTTCCCTTCCAATGATTTCGGCAAGCAGGAACCCGGTTCCAGCAAGGAAATCGCTGACTTCTGCTTTAATACCTATGGCGTCAAATTTCCGATGTTTGCCAAATCTTCGGTCACCGGCAAGGATGTGAATCCGCTGCACGCAGAACTGATCAAGGCCACCGGCAGGACACCAAAATGGAATTTCACGAAATATCTGATCGACAGGAAAGGCAATGTTGTTGCTTCCTACCCTAGCGAAACCACGCCGGACGACAAAAAACTGGTGGCAGACGTAGAAAAAGCACTAGCTGAATAGACTGATTTAAGCTCCTCCCTGATCAAAAGCCTGGATAAGCCAGGCTTTTTTCATTTCCGCAGCACAATTCTTCCATCCCATCCCCTCGCGCCTCGTTCTGTTTCCTCCGCAACATCTTCTTTCTCGCCCCGAAGTAACATTTTTTTGCAAAAACTGAATCTGGTTTTGCAAGCACGTCGTATATCCCTTACCGACGCAGTAATAACAATATCAAAAATATCATACAAAGCCAGAAACGCATATGAAGACCATGAAAATCGCCGTCATAGGATCAGGTATCTCAGGTCTGTCCTGCGCCTATAAACTCAGTCTTGCAGGCCACGCCGTATCGCTGTTTGAAGCCAACGACTATTTTGGCGGCCATACGCACACTGTGGATGTGGAACTTGATGGCCATCGGCATGGCGTGGATACCGGCTTCCTGGTATTTAACCACCGCACTTATCCGCAGCTGGTACAGCTATTCGCGGAGCTTGGCGTGGAGACTGCGGCAACCGATATGTCGTTTTCGGTAAAAATGCCGATTGGCGGCAGAACACTTGAGTGGGCCGGCGCCAGCCTGGATACAGTATTTG
>JAYSKH010000170.1:0-2603 GCA_043726505.1 Undibacterium sp.
GCCATCCACCAAAAGAGATGAGGATACGATGACCGCTGCTACAGTAACTACACCCCTGACCATCGCCCAGAAGCGCGCCGCCTTCCGCGCACTGCACGAACAAGGCTGCTTTGTGCTGCCAAACCCCTGGGACGTGGGCAGCGCCTTGTATTTGCAAGGGCTGGGTTTCAAGGCGCTGGCGACTACCAGCTCCGGCTTTGCATGGACGCTGGGCCAGCCAGATGGCGGCCTGCCGCGAGACATCGTGCTGGCGCATCTGCGCACGATGGTGGCAGCGACTGACTTGCCGGTGAATGCCGATTTTGAAAACGGCTTCGCGTCGGACGCGCAGGGCGTCGCAGAAAGCGTGCGGCTGGCGGTGCAAACGGGTGTGGCCGGTTTATCAATAGAAGATTCCACCGGCGATGCCGCCAACCCTCAGTTCAGCATAGACCTTGCGGTGCAAAGGCTGCGCGCCGCGCGCGACGCTATTGATGCCGAAGGCGGCGATACCTTGCTGGTAGGCCGCGCAGAGAATTTTTTTGTAGGCAGGCCAGACCTGGACGACACCATCACCCGGCTGAAAGCCTATGCAGAAGCCGGCGCCGATTGCCTGTACGCGCCCGGCATACGCACGCGCGAACAGATCATGGCCGTGGTGGCCGCCGTTGCACCCAAACCGGTGAATCTGCTGGTGGGGTCAGCCAGTGAATTCACGCTGGCTGACATCGCTGCCATGGGTGTGCGACGCGTTAGCGTTGGCGGTGCAATGGCGCGTTCTGCGTGGGGCGGCTTCATGCGCGCCGCACGTGGCATTGCAGAAGATGGTCGCTTTGACGGTTTTGCCGATGCTGCTGCCGGCAACGAGCTGAATGCTTTCTTCCGTTAGCAGCGTGAGCGAATCGCGAATGAAAGGATTTCGTGTCGCCGCATTCCAGCGCCGCCCCTTGTTTGACGATGTCCCCGGTACCACACAAAGGCTGGCGGAAGACCTCGCATGGTGCGAACAAGAACAGGTAGATCTGGCGGTATTCCCCGAGTGCTATCTGCAAGGCTATGCCAGTGACAACGATACGGTATCACGCCGCGCGCTGGCATTGGACAGCGATGCCTTCCAGCGTGTAGCCGCAGCGCTGGCGCGGTTCCACGCCGATGCCATCATCGGGCTTGCCGAACGCAGACCAGGCAATGATGGTGCTGGCCTTGAGCTATATAACACTGCCGTAGTGCTGCGCGCAGGCCGCGTGCTGGGCCGCTATGCGAAGGCGCATCCGAATGAAGCCGCATTTAGCGCGGGCAGGGATTTTCCTGTGTTCGACAAAGCAGGCTGGCGCTTCGGCATCAACATCTGCAACGATGCAAACTTTGCAGATGCGGCACTGGAAATGAGCAACCAGGGCGCACAGCTGCTGTGCTACCCGCTCAACAACATGCTGCTGCCCGCCACTGCGCAAAAATGGCGCAGCAAAAGCCTGGAGAACTTGCAGCAGCGCGCCAGGGAAACCGGCTGCTGGGTTATATCTTCCGACGTGGTAGGACAGGTAGACGAAAAATTATCTTACGGCTGCACCTGCATCGTCAGGCCGGATGGTACGCTGGTGCGGCAGGTGGCTGAAGGGGAGGACGGTGTTGCGTTGATGGATATCGCCTGAAGGCGATAAAGTGAAAGTATCGCTTCCAGGCGATATTTCACATGAGGAAACCGGTCGATGCACCACCATGCAATCTGGCGCATAATCGTGGGCCTCGATTACCGGCCCTTGTGGCCCTTTGTACACATGACAACAATGACGTCTGACAAAACTCACAATATCCGTAAAATCGCCAGCCAGTGGCTGCGGCGCGGCAAAATGCTGGCATTGCCAGTGGCGGCGGCATGTCTGCTGGCCGCCTGCGCCGGCCTGATCGGCCCGCGCCAGCTGGATGTGTCCACGGCGCGGCTGCAGGAGGGGCTGGATCACCGCTTTCCACTGAACAACCGCGCGATGGCGCTGCTCGACGTGCAACTGACGCATCCGCAGCTGACGATGCTGCCGGACAGCGGCAGGGTGGCGCTGGCCTTGGATGTGAATATTGCGCCGCCTTTCATCAAGCAGTCTTGGAGCGGCACTGTGGCGCTGTCGGGGCGGCTGGTGATCGATAACGTGCGCAATGCGGTGTTCATCAGCGATGCACGGGTGGACAGGGCGGACATCAACGGCATGGATGAAGAGCGCCAGCGTCAGTTCCGGCTGGTGGCCAGCCTGGTGGCGGACAAGATGATCAAGGACGTGCCGCTGTACAGCTTCCGCCCGGAAGACATACGTATCGCCGGCGTGCAGTTTGTGCCGACCGGAATTATGACAACGTCGCGAGGTCTGGTGATAAATTTCGAGCCGGCGAAGTAGGCTGGGCTGCCGCAGTTGCTGCCATAACGCAATTGCGGCCTGCGCCCTTGGCTTCGTAGCAAGCCAGATCCACACGGCGGAAGGTGGCCGCTGGATCGGCATCGGTGGCATGCTCCACGCAGCCCAGGCCTATGCTGACTGTCATCGCAATGTCCTGGCCTTCAAAGCTGCACGGCGTGTCCATCAGCGCCATGCGCAGCTGCTCTGCCATCGCGCGCGCATCGCCGGCCGTGGTGG
>JAYSKH010000171.1:0-5724 GCA_043726505.1 Undibacterium sp.
GGCGGGGAAAACGCCGGTGGACAGATAGCGGTCGCCGCGGTCGCAGACGACAAAAACGATGGTCGCATTTTCCACCGTATGCGCAATGCGCAGCGCCACTTCGCAAGCGCCTGCCGCTGATATGCCGCCGAAAATACCCTCTTCCGCCGCCAGCCTGCGCGCCATGTGCTCGGCGTCGGACTGGCTGACGGATTCCACCTGGTCTACCCTGGCGCGGTCGAAAATCTTGGGCATGTAAGCTTCCGGCCATTTGCGTATGCCGGGAATCTGCGAGCCCTCTTCCGGCTGCGCGCCGATAATCTGGATATCGGGATTCTTTTCTTTCAGGTAGCTGGATACGCCCATGATGGTGCCGGTGGTGCCCATTGCGCTGACAAAGTGCGTGATGCGCCCCTCAGTATCGCGCCAGATTTCCGGGCCTGTGGTTTCATAGTGCGCCAGCGGATTGTCGGGATTGGCAAACTGGTCCAGTATCGTGCCCTTGCCTTCTTTCTGCATCTGCTCGGCCAGGTCGCGCGCATATTCCATGCCGCCGGTTTTCGGCGTCAGCAGGATTTGCGCGCCATAGGCGGCCATGCTCTGACGTCTTTCTATGCTGAGGTTTTCCGGCATCAGCAGCAGCATCTTGTAGCCGCGCATCGCCGCCGCCATCGCCAGCGCAATACCGGTATTGCCGCTGGTGGCTTCTATCAGTGTATCGCCGGGCTTGATCTGGCCGCGCTCTTCTGCGCGCCTGATCATCGATAGCGCCGGCCTGTCCTTGACCGAACCTGCAGGATTATTCCCTTCCAGCTTACCCAGAATGACGTTATTACGCCGCTTGATTTCTTCTCCCGGCAAGCGCTGAAGCATCACCAGCGGCGTATTTCCTATCGTGTCTTCTATGGTCAAATATGGCATATCGATCTGCAGAAATAATTCAATCCCCTATTCTAAACGCTGTTGGGGTATGGCGCTTGCGGCACTTCACCGCAGTAAATGCCGGAACAACAGAGATGCGCTTGCAAAAAAAAAATCCCTCCGGAGTCGGAGGGACGATCTACTGCAATAGCCTGCTGCTATAGCTTGCTGCTACCCCGCCCGGTAAAAACCAGGCCGGATGCAAAAGACTGCTTACTTGGTAGCAGCGGCTGCAGAGGCGGCGGCGGCTTCCTTGGCGGCTTTTTTGGAAGCCTTGGTCGCTTTTACAGGTTTTGCATCAGCAGCCGGGGCTGGCGCTGCTGCAGGGGCTGCTGCTGGTGTAGCTGCGGCGGCAGGTGCGGCTTTTGCGGCTTTGGCAGGCGCAGCTGCTGCAGCCGGCGCGCCGGATTTGGCCTGGCCATTGACTGTCAAGCCGGCCGCGGACAATTTAGTGCCGCTCTTGTCGCCTATGCCTTTGACGCGTTTTTCAAAATCGGCCCAGTCCTTGAAGTCGCCGCCTTTGGTGCGCTCATCGACAATTGCTTTGGACTTGGCAGGGCCAATGCCTTTGACTGCATCCAGCGCAGCCTGATCTGCTTTGTTAACATCTACCTGGGCAAATGCAAAACCCATGGTGGCGATCAATGTGGCAACGACCAACAGTAATTTCTTGAACATGTGAGACTCCTAATTGAGGGACTGAGCGGGTAACAATTATGTATGGAAGCGGCAGCTTGGGCGGCCTTGCAAGACATTATTTATTAACGTCCTGACCACATAAACGACTCTACAAGATTGCGGTTGACAAGCCAAGCAGCCAAAGATGGAATTTCATACAAGTTCACAAAAAAGCGGTTTTTTGGAACATTGGCGCCTGCCGGAGAGACGGATACAGGCGTGCTGGGGTTGCTGCGGTTGCTGGCGTTGCGGAGATAAATGTAGGCAGCAAAGATGACGCACTGATGACAGTGCGCATCTTGATTTCACAGCTTCAGGGGAACAGCTCTTCGCGGGATACCGTTGCAGTACCCAGCTTGCCGACGACGATGCCGCCTGCGCGGTTGGCGACCATCACCGCATCACGCATGGACATGCCGGCTGCCAGCATCGCGGCCATCGTCGCGATGACGGTGTCGCCCGCGCCGGAGACGTCAAACACTTCCCTGGCCATCGCCGGTACATTGCTGACTTCGGCTTCGGTGTACAGCGTCATGCCTTCTTCAGAGCGGGTCAGCAGCAGCGCTTCTAGCTGCAGCGAACGGCGCAGGTTTTGCGCCTTCTCCGTCAGCTCGCCTTCGCTATGCCAGTCGCCGATGATCTGGCGCAGTTCCGATTTATTCGGCGTCAGCAACGAGGCGCCAGCGTAGCGGCTGAAGTCGCTGCCTTTGGGGTCCACCAGCACCAGCTTGCCGGCCTGGCGGGCGGCAGCGATCATCGTCGCCACGTTGACCAGGCTACCCTTGGCATAGTCCGACAGCACGATGACATCGTAGCCGGCCAACAACGCATTGAAGCGGGTCAACTTGTCCTGCAACACCTGCGCGGTGGGCCTTTCTTCAAAGTCGATGCGCAGCAGTTGCTGCTGGCGGCCGATAACACGCAGCTTGATAATGGTGGAAATGCTGGCATCGCGGCTCAGGTAGCTGGCGATGCCGGAGCGGCCCAGCAGGTCTTCGACACTGCTGCCCGCCTCATCCTCGCCAATGACACCGAGCAGGCCTGCTTCCAGGCCCAGCGCCGCTGCATTGCGGGCCACATTGGCAGCGCCGCCGAGCCTTTCCTCACGCCGCTCGACACGGACGATAGGCACCGGCGCTTCCGGCGAAATGCGGTTGACTTCGCCGAACCAGTAACGGTCCAGCATCACGTCACCCGCCACCAGCATGCGCAGCGGTTCCCGCCTGTTTAAAAAAATATCCGCCATCTACCTGTCTACCTATCTACCGTCTGCGTCATCTACTACGTCTGAATCTTGTTACACCAGCACCGCTTAGGCGCGTGTCAGGACCGAACGCCCGATGCCGTGGTATTCAATATCCAGGCCGGACATCACTGATGGTTCAAACAGGTTGCGGCCGTCGAAGATTACCGGATTTTTGAGTCGCGTTTTCACCTGGTCAAAGTTCGGGCTGCGGAAGGCTTTCCATTCAGTGACGATGGCCAGCGCATCTGCCTTGTCCAGCGCATCCATAGGATTGTCGGCGTAACGGATGTTTTTCAGCAGTTGCGGCACATCGGCAAAATCCAGTTCCAGCACGCGTTTGGCTTCTTCCATGGCAACCGGGTCATGCACGGCCACGGTGGCGCCGGCACGCAGCAGTTCGCTCAACAGCACGCGCGACGAGGCAGCGCGCATGTCATCAGTGTTAGGTTTGAACGCCAGACCCCAGATGGCAAAATGCTTGCCGGCCAGATCTTCGCCAAAACGCTTGAAGATCTTGTTGCCCAATACCTGCTTCTGTTTCTCGTTGACGGCTTCCACCGAGTTCAGGATCATCAGCTGCTGGCCATATTCCTGCGCAGTGCGTTCCAGTGCCTGCACGTCTTTAGGGAAGCAGGAACCGCCGTAGCCGCAACCTGCATACAGGAAGCTGTGGCCGATACGCGGATCGGAGCCTATGCCGTGACGCACGGCTTCAATATCAACGCCTACGTGGTCGGCCAGATTGGCCAGTTCGTTCATGAACGAGATGCGGGTAGCCAGCATCGCGTTCGCCGCATATTTGGTGAACTCCGCAGAGCGCACGTCCATCCAGTGGATACGTTCGTGGTTGCGGTTGAAAGGCATGTACAGCGCTTTCATCTGCGCGCGCGCAAAGCTGCCGTCAGCACCGTCGTCGCAGCCGATGACGATACGGTCAGGGCGCATGAAGTCTTCCACCGCAGCGCCTTCTTTCAGGAACTCCGGATTGGAGACAACGGAGAATTTAACGTCGGAAGCGCGCTGGCTCAGTTCACCCTGAATCGCTGCCTTGACCTTGTCTGCCGTGCCGACAGGTACCGTGGACTTGTCAACGATGACCTTGAAGCCTGTCATGTGCTTGCCGATATTGCGGGCCGCAGCCAGCACGTATTGCAGGTCGGCGGAGCCGTCTTCATCCGGCGGCGTACCTACTGCGATGAACTGGATGTCGCCGTGCGCCACGCTGGCAGCCACGTCTGTGGAAAATACGATGCGGCCGGCAGCGCGGTTGCGCGCGACGACTTCTTCCAGGCCCGGCTCGTGGATGGGGATGCCGCCGCCGTTGAGGATATCAATCTTGCGCTGGTCGACGTCCAGGCAAAAAACATCATTACCGAGTTCTGCCAGGCATGCGCCGGTGACCAGACCTACATATCCCGTGCCAATAATAGTAATTTTCATTTTTTGATCACAATATAATAAAAGTTATACCCAATAACGATGCCACTATTCTTCTTGCTGCAAGCTTCACATTCATGAGGCCTTAATTCATCACATTCAATTCTTCCGTCCTGCGCGGCGGATAGGTTTCCCAGCGGCTGCAGCCAGGACATTGCCAGTAAAACTGGCGGGCCTTGAAGCCGCAATGCGAGCACTGATAACGCGCCAGCTTCTGCGCATAGCCTTGCACCAGGTTCTTCACCAGCGACAATTCAGGCCTCAATTCCGGCGGTGCTGCCATCATACGGGCGTCCAGCAATTTGTCCAGTCCCAGCAGGGTCGGTGTGCGGCGTAACTCATTGCTGACCAGCTGGTTGGCCGCTTCCACGGTATCCAGTTCCAGCGTCGCCTTGAACACCACTTCCAGCAAATCGATGGAAGGCGCTTCCGCCAGATAGCCTTTCAGCAGGTTCAGGCCTTCCTGCGGCCTTTCCTGCTTGCGGTAGCCGTCCATCAGCCGCTGCGCGACCAGCGCCACGTGCGGCACGCTTTGCTGCTCGACACGGCGCCAGGTCAGCAGCGCCTTTTCCAGATCGCCGTTGGCCATGTGTACGTCACCCATCAAGATCGTGGCGCGCACATTGTTGCGGTCTTCGGCCAGCGCCTTTTCCAGCATTGCCAGCGCCGCATCGGGGTGCGTATGGACCAGTTCATCCTGCGCAATTTCGCAATAGAATTGCGCGATTTCCTTTTGCCGGCCACCAGCACCGGATTCCTGCAGCGCATGCGCCGCTTCTATCGCCCTCGCCCATTCTTTTTCACGCTGATAGATCTCCAGCAAGGCGCGCCTGGCCTGTGCGGAATATTGGCCTGCGAGCAATTGTGTGAAAGTTTCTTCGGCGCGGTCCAACAGACCGGCTTTCAGGTAATCCTGGCCCAGTTCAAACGTGGCCTGCGTTTGCAGTTCCAGCGCCATATCGGGGCGGGACAGCAGGTTCTGGTGGACACGGATCGCGCGCTCGGTTTCGCCGCGCCGGCGGAACAGATTGCCCAGCGCAAAATGCAGTTCCACCGTTTCGGGGTCAAGTTTGACGATTTCGATGAAGGCGTCGATGGCCTTGTCAGGCTGATCATTCAGCAGAAAGTTCAGGCCCTTGAAGTAGCCGCGCGGCAGGCTGCGGGATTCAGACAGCAGTTGCCTGATATCAACGCGGGCAGCGATCCAGCCCAGTGAAAAAAACAGCGGTATGCCCAGCAACCACCAGATTTCAAATTCCATGTTTTCTTATTTTCAATTAACTATGCAGCGCATGCCATGCACACAATGTACACAGCGCGACGGAACATCAAACACTGTCCGGCGGCGGCGGCTGCAGGCTGGCCTTCTGGTCGGCCTGGCGTTCTTTTTCAATCTCGGCGATGGTTTTCTTGTGCTTGGAAATATCCCTTCGATGGCGGAATATCATCGGCAACATTGCCAG
>JAYSKH010000172.1:0-4865 GCA_043726505.1 Undibacterium sp.
AGCTAGCAGCGCTAGCGCAAGGCTGTTCAAAATCGCTTTCATTTCCTGCTCCCGGATAGTGATTGCAAATTCGTATTTGCACATCTGATGCAGCTGAAAAGCTCTACATCGCCATTGCAGGATAGACAGGCTTGAACATGCCATCAAGCAACAAATAGGAGTAACAGGAAAACCTTTGTTAAATTTCTCTGATTGAATTAAGACACAATTTTGAGGCTGCTCAAATATCGGAATAGCGGCAGCATAGCCGATGGAAACGTGGCAGATGGTGGCCAGGTAGTGGCGTGGAAGTGATTGTAAAAATGAAATCGGGGACTTGCGTCCCCGAAATTTGGCAGCTTCAGCTACCGGATAGCCATTCAGCCTGGCAGGCTCGCATCTCGGTTGCTACTAGTTTCTACTTAGTTGCTACTGGCGATGCATGCTCTCATCAGCTGACAGGCTGCGGTCCGCGTTAGCGGTTAGGATTACGCGACTGGTTGCCGCTGTCTTGCTGTTGGGTGTTGCTGTTGCCCATATTGCTTTTGCTGCCTTGCTGCCCTTGTTGCTGGTTGTTACGGTCCTTGCTGTTATCCGCTTGTGCAGGGCTGTTCTTTTGGCTGCTGCTGGACGAGGAACCGGATTTTTGCTGATCGTTTCCTGCCTGCGGATTCTGGTTACGGTTATTTTGGTTTTGCTGAGTCATCTTTGTTCCTTATGAAGTAAAAAAATGAAGGGATATCTGATCAGCCTGATGCCGCCAGCCAGACGTCCCGGATCTCTCAAGCACAGAGACCTGCATTACCGATAAAAAGCCATTGACTCACCCCTTCACAAGTGATGGGGCAAAACGATGTATCGATAATGTAGGTTCATCTTACCGGCGCGGCAGGCATGCACGTATCGGCACAGTCCTAGAAGCGTGTGGGATCAGGCGCTGCTTTTCTTGATGCTGCGCAAGCATGCCCAGCAGAAAATACGACGTGGAAGAAGCGGCAAAGAAGCGACTGACAACCCCGGTAACCATCTGACCGTTGTCTTAGTTTTTAATTTTTATTGTAGGCGGCAGCTTGGCAATTGCGTACTTCCTGTGCCGGAAAATCAGCCTTGATGGCGTCGAATTTGGCCTTTTCCTCTGCGTTCAGCGTGTGCAGCTGGTAGGCAAATTTGTTGGTGGTCACGCTGCGGGCGCCTATGCGCGCAGTGCGCACACCCTTGTTGTTCAGCGCAGCCAGATGCGCCTTGGCGGCGTCTTCACTCTTGAATATGCCCAGTGATATGCCAAACCGCAGATTGGACTGGTCCTGTATCACGTAAAAATCGGTAATGCCCAGGCGGCGCAGTTCGCCGGCTTTTTTATCGGCGCCTTCCTTGCTGCCCATGGAGGGGATATAGACCATATGGCTGGCTACATCCTGCACATTGGTGCGCGACTGGCGGTCGCCCAGCGCCAGCAGCTTTAGCCTCTCTTCTATACGCGGCACATCGGCTTGCACAAAATCCCCTATCTCCACACAGGCGGCCACGGCGCCTTTTTTATCCACATTGGGATCGGAGGCAGCATTGGCGACGGCGGCTGACACCAGTTGCAACTGTGCGGGCTGATATTGGTTTTTGATGCGCTGCGGCTCGTGCGCATCCATATTCCAGCTGCCCAGGTAGCCAAGGTTAAATGCGAACAGCAACGCATTGACAGCCAGCAAGCTCCAGAAAAAAAATCTAAGCATAGGTAAGTTCAGCAGAATAAACAGGATCAGGGAATGTCGACATTATCGGTGGCCTTTGCCGCGTGGTACAAACCGGTCAGTACCAGGTTATCTATATGCCGGTATTGCGCATCCATGTGGGCGGCCAGGTAAGGCGCCGCACCGCCGGAAATAATGCACGTTACCGGCGCTTTCTGCGCCAGCTGCCACTTGGCGACTGCACGCTCTATCGCACCCAGCTGCGCATTTATGCAACCGCTGACGATGGCTTGGTCGGTATTATCGGCGAAAACATCATCCACTGAAATACTCTCCGCCACTTGCGGCAGCTGCGCCGTGTTCCTGGCCAAAGATTGTGCCATCAATTTCAGGCCGGGCAAGATCATGCCGCCGTGGAAAACGCCATCGGCGCTGATGGCATCAACGGTCGTTGCGGTGCCGCAGGTCGCCACGATCAGGTCTTGTTGCGGATACAGCGCATGCGCTGCGATGGCGGAAGCAAAGCGATCGCAGCCCAACTGTGCGGGATTGCGGTAAGCGTTGCGCAAGCCGGCCAGTTGCGGCACCGAGCTGAACCATGCCGGGACTATTCCCGGTACGGCCCTGGCTAGCGCCGCGATCAACGCGTCGCGAACCCCTGCGCCGGCAACGTTGGATACCAGTATCTGCGTAATGGATGCGGGAGACATCATTGCAAAACTAGCGGCAAGATCAGGCAATTGCTCGTAGCTGACGGAGCCTATGCTTTGCCAGTCAGGCAAGGCAGGGCTGGCTGCCGTGGGTAGTGCCAGCACTCCCCATTTGATCCTGGTATTGCCGGCATCGATTAATAGCAGCATGGCGTTTCTATCGCGCTCATACGGGGCGCAGCGAAACGTCGCCCGCGACCACGGCAACCGGGCCCTGCGGCGTTTGCAGCATCAGGCAACCCGCTTCGTCCACACCGGTAGCGATGCCTTCATGCACGACCTGGCCCTGGTCCAGTATGCGCACCATTTGCTGCGCGTATGCATGCATGCCGTTCCAGCGCGCGGAAAAAGCGGCAAAGCCTTGCTGCTGAAACTGCTCCAGCGCGCGCGCCAATGCATTGAGCAGATAGGCCATTAGCGTGCTCCTGTCCATCTGCGCCAGCCATGGCGCGTCGGCGACCGCATTGCCTATTTCGGCTTCCAGCTCTTCCGGTATCTTCAGGTTCAGCCCTATGCCTATGACGGTCCATGTACCGCCGCCTTCACTATCTGGCACGGGCGAAGTCTCTATCAGGATACCGGCCAGCTTCTTACCGTCCTTCAGAATGTCATTCGGCCATTTCAGCTTCACCGGCACGCTCTGCTGCTGTAGCACTTCCGCTACGGCCACGCCCACCGCCAGCGGCAGGCCCAACAAGCCCTGCGCCTGCTGCGGGAAGCGCCAGGCCAATGAAAAAGTCAGTACGCCGCCGGGCGTTGAATGCCATACGCGGCCGGCGCGGCCGCGCCCTGCCGTCTGCCGCTCGGCCACGCGCAGCACTGGCGCCTGCAGTAGCGGCAGGCGCGCCATCAGGTCGGCGTTGGTGGAGCCTGTCTCTTCGACGACTTCGACGTCGGCGCGGCGACCATGCTGGTCCAGCAAGGCCGCGATTTTATTTGTTTCTAATGTGTTGCTCATTGCTTCTTTATACAACGGAAATTCAAATATGCAAAATCATGCAGGCTCAAAAAAAAAGCACCGGAGCTTTCGCTACGGTGCTTTCATACCTGCTAGTGGCTAGATCACGCTTCGCCGCCATCTGCCGCTGCATCGGTGGATGCAACTTCAGGGATAGGCGCGAATGCCGCTTTTTCTGCCTGCAACAGCGCTGTGCGTTCATCGGCTTCCCAAGTTTCTTTCAACTTGCGGGCGCGATGGAAGGCCAGACCGGTACCAGCCGGGATCAGACGACCGACGATGACGTTTTCTTTCAGGCCGCGCAGCGTATCTTTCTTGCCCATGATCGCTGCTTCTGTCAGAACACGTGTAGTTTCCTGGAACGACGCTGCAGAGATGAAGGAATCGGTAGACAGCGAAGCCTTGGTGATACCCAGCAACACGTTTTCGTATGTTGCAGGGATGCCGTTGGCAGCCAGTACACGATCATTTTCATCCAGCAGTTCCGAACGCTCAACCTGTTCGCCAACGATGTAGTTCGCATCACCTGGGTTCACTACGGCAACACGACGCAACATCTGACGCACAATCACTTCAATGTGCTTGTCATTGATCTTAACGCCTTGCAGACGGTACACGTCCTGCACTTCGTCAACGATGTAGCGTGCCAGCGCTTCGATACCCAGCAAGCGCAGGATGTCTTGCGGATCGGCTGGGCCGTCCACGATCATCTCACCCTTGTTGACTACCTGGCCGTCATGCACCAGGACTTGTTTGTCCTTGGTGATCAGGAACTCATGCTTCTCGCCGTCCATGTCGGTGATTTCCAGACGCTGCTTGCCCTTGGTTTCTTTACCAAACGCAACCGTACCTGTGACCTCGGCCAACATACCTGCATCTTTTGGCGAACGTGCTTCAAACAGCTCGGCAACGCGTGGCAGACCACCGGTAATATCACGAGTCTTCTGTGATTCAGTCGGGATACGCGCCAGAACTTCACCCACGGTAACTTGCTGGCCGTCTTTAACGGTAATCAGCGCGCCAACCTGGAAGCCGATTGTCACTGCATGTTCAGTGCCGGCGATTTTCACTTCTTCGCCTTGTTCGTTCAGCAGTTTTACCTGTGGACGCAGCGATTTGGTGACCGAACCGCGACGCTTCGCATCGATCGCCACCAGAGTGGACAGACCGGTAACTTCGTCAACCTGCTTCGCAACAGTAACGCCTTCTTCGACGTTTTCGAATTTCACGGTACCTGTGTACTCAGTGATAATCGGACGTGTCAGCGGATCCCATGTTGCCAATGCAGTACCGGCTTTAATGACCATGCCGTCTTTAACGATCAGCGTGGCGCCGTAAGGCACTTTATGGCGCTCACGTTCACGGCCGTGGTCGTCAGTAATCAGCACTTCACCTGAACGGGAAATGACGATCTGGTCGCCCTTGCCGTTCGTCACGTAACGCATCGTCACTGTGAAGCGGATGGTGCCGTTGGACTTGGCTTCAACAGAAGACGCAATCGCCGCACGGGACGCCGCACCACCGATGTGGAAC
>JAYSKH010000173.1:0-12538 GCA_043726505.1 Undibacterium sp.
TGAATGTCAAAATAACAACGAAACTGATGATCTCGAAGGCCGGCAAGGCTGAGGCGCCAGCGAAGTCATCGCCTGTGCGGGAGAAGTCGATGCCCACTAGGTGCATGGTGAGCGGAACGGCGCGGCCATACTGATTGCGCTGGAAGACAGGCCCTATGGCGGCCGCGTCTACAGTTGCCGTGACTCTGAAGGCCATATGTGGCCTTTGGGCTCCTACGATGGCCTGGGTCTGACCTGCATGTGGTCATTGAGCCCGCTCCATTTGTCATTCCGCCACTGTTCCAATCCGCGTTTTTGGTCGTTTGATCCCGCGTTTTTGCAGTTCGTCGCAAGCCGCTCGCGCAACGCGGAGGCTTTGTCTACAGTACAAACATCGGCAAGCAAATAAAAAAAGCCGAAAACAACCCCAGACAACCACACGACAGAGGCAAACAAAATGAAAACAGCAAACACTTTCAAATTCAGCGTGATCGCAGCAACAGCAGTAGTAAGCGCCCTGGTCGTTGCAGCGACAAGCGGCTGCGCCTACCAGGCAACAGCACAGCAGGCTGACACCGGCGTGCAGACAGTAACGATGACTGCCAAGCGCATGACCACAGATGAAAAAATCGCCTTCGATACTGCCAACACAGAAGTGCAAACCGTCGTCATGGTTGCCAAGCGTCTGACTGCAGAACAAAAACTGGCGATGGCTCAAAGCGCGCACCGTAGCCAGCCATCTGCCTGAGCAGTTTTGGTACAGCCCGCAGTACACTTCGCATTACCGCTTTAAGCTTCAGACATCACTCCATCATTGCAATACCCATCGCCGGCGAGCATGCAGCACAGTGCCCGCCGCAGCGGCAAGGCACCACCTTCATTACGCGCAAATCAGCGTTAGAAGCGCGCCTTCAGGTAGGCAGAAGGCCCAGTCAGGCGCACGTCCAGATCGGCGTTATCGCTATCGCGGTTCAGGTGGATTTTGGAAATACCATAATCGACGCCGACACCGATATTCTTCGCATAATACCATTCCAGTCCCAGCGCGCCGCTATAGATATGTCCGTTGACGTTGCCGCCATTTTTCTTGATGCCAGACGCATCTGCATACAGCCTCAGGTCGGGAGAAAACGCATGCCTCCATCCCAGTTCCAGCAAAGGCGCAAACGCATTTTCACTGACTGAACTGCTGCCCGTGGCAGTAAGGCCCGCAACGGTGCCGCTGACCGTGCCGCCCAGCCTTGCATGGTAATACGCCGCGCCTACACCGAGGCCGAAGACATCGTTGCCGCTGCCAAACCACCATTTGTACGCCAGTTGCCCTACATCCAGGCGCATGTCCGCGTTCACCTGTGCATTGCCGCTGACCGGCTGGCCGTTGATGACGGTGGCGCCCGACAGGCTGGTGGAGTGCGATTTGTCGTAGTTGAAGTAGTCCAGCGACAAGCCCTGTGTATCGCCCAGCAATACATCCGCTTTGATGTGCGGAATAGTCACATGCTCGGCATCGTACTGCGGCGTGCTGACACGGCCATCGGGGGTATTCGCATTCAGCTGCACGCGCGGTTCGGCATAAAAGCCGCCAGCGGAGATGCTGAAGCGGTCCAGCGCCGGAGAAGGATCGGCCCAGGCTGTGCCTGCGGTCGAACCCAGTGCGGCGAGCAATGCCGCTCCTTGTAAGCCAAGACGGATGGCGCGTGGTGAAAAAGTACGTTGGACATCAGATTGGACAGCAGCTTGGGCAGCAATGAGCGAGGCAGGCGATGGGCGTTGCATAGGGTTCTCCACGAAGAGGCGATACCGGCGCGAGTGGCCAGAACAGGGAGAAAGCATAACAAGCCGTTAACTCGGGAAATATGGGGTGCATTCCCAAAGTTGCGTGGGGTTTTTCCTACGATATTGCTGCAATAGAGAGAGCAATATCGCGGTTGCGGATTGCTGTGTTTGATGTGGGCTTGTGTGGGCTTACGTGGCTGGTGGGGTTTGGTGTGGTCTGTAACGGAGATTTATTCCGCCAGCAATTTTTGCTCGGAGCCGCCCTGTTCGTACAGGTTGACTTCGTTCAGCGTATCGAAACAGGCGGCGGCCTGTGGGCTCATGCCTGCTTTCAGATCGCCGTCTGCGGATTTCAGCTGGCCCTGGTTGACAAGCACGCGCATCTTGCTCAGCAGGTCGGCTGTGTGCAGCAAGTGGCCCAATGGCGCCCAAGCCGGCGCTTTGCTGCCACCCGACTGCTGTTGCAAGGCTTGCACGACCTCGGCGGGGAAGCCCCAGCGTTGCGCAACGCGATAGGACAAGGTTGCCGCAGCGGAGGTAAATGCCATTGAAAAACCGCGCGAATATTTAAAACGCGGTTCTTCGCAGACCTGGTCCAGCAGCCGGAAGGCAATGATCAGGCCGACGTTTTTCATCAACCCGGTCAGGAAAGCCTGGAAAGGATCCTGGCCAATGGCCAGCTGGTGGCAGGCGATCGCGCATTTTTCCGACTGGTTCCAGATATGCGGCGCCGCGCGCCGCGTGTACTGGCCGGAACTGAGATTGATAATGGGGCGGAAGGCCACCTTGGCGATCAGCAGCCGCAGGCCATCTTCGCCCAGGATCATGATCGCCTTGTCGAGGCTGTTAATGCGGTCGGCGGGGTTGTACAGCGAACTATTGACGGCATTGATCAGCTCGCCGACCAGCACCACATCCTTGACGATATGCTGCGCCAGTTCTCCCGCGGACACGCTCTTGTTGCGCAGGCTGTTGAGCAATTGCGGTATCACAGTGGGCACGCGCGGCACGACGACGGCATCGTTCAGGTCGGAAGCCAGCAGCGCAAACAGCGACTGCAAGATTTTTTGTTCCGTTTCCATGTTGCTACCCTCGCCGGGGTAGCCCATGACCCAGTCGAAGAAGATCGTATCCACTGCAACACGGGGTTTCCAGCTCACATAGACTTTTTGCTCTAGAGTAAGTGTTTGGGGGGCGGGGCCGCCGGGTGCTTCGATTACATCCGTGGACGGTGTGGCGGGTGCAGCGCTGGCTACCTGCGTTTCTTCGGGCTCGGGCGGAGTGGCGGAGCCGGTTTGTACAGGGGCTTCGTCCGTCTGGGTAAACCAGCGTTTCAGCAAATTGTTCAGCGCTTTGCGCACGGTATTCCCCAAAAGCGAAATTGGCTACCGCTATGGCGGTGCCCATGTCATTAGTTTTTATTGGATTCCAGTCTGACAGAAATCATCTTAAATAGCCATGCAATAGCTGCGCTGTAGACAGCAACGCGGCGGCATTACAACGCAGGCGGCCGGAACGCCGTGCTACCCAGGATGCCGTAGGCCATCCATACTGCGACAGCGCTGTAGGCAATGCGCGGTAGCCAGTCTGCCAGCTGCTGCTGGAAATGATCCAGTGCCTCACTCTCGCCGCGGCTGTGGCGCAGCAGCATTTCCGGTAAGGTGCCGCTGGCTTCGCCGGTGCGGATAAAACCGATGATATGCGGTTCGCCTATATAACGCAGGCGGGAAGCCGCCTGCTCCAGCGTCTCGCCTTGCTGCATGGCCGGCAGCATTTCTGCATAGTCGGCGCGTATCATGACATTGCAGATGCCGGCGGTTGCCTTTGGCAGTGCCTCAAACATCGGCAGGCCGGCTTCCAGCAGCATGCCCAGGTTTTCAAAGAAATCGCGTGCATTGCGCCGTACATGCATTTTTCCGAACACCGGCAGACCAGACAGCGCCTGGTCTACGCGATGCCGTAGTGTGCCGGCATCGCCGCGCTGCCGCCAGTCACGGTATTGCCCCAGCAGAAAATACAGCAGGCCCAGCACCATTAGCGGCTGCAGGCAGCTTTTCAGGTAGCCGGCTCCGCTTAGCGTGCCCGTGATCAGCCGCGGCAGCGGCTGCACGAACAAGGCCAGTACCATGATGAACACAGGCAGCATTAGCCGCGATTTCACCGCTTTTTGCAGCTTCAGCTTGTATGCATAAGCTTCCGCCAGCCGCCGGTAGACAGGCGCCGGGCTGCCAGCGGCCAACGCTGCGCGTAGCAGGCTGACCTCCATCGGCGTAAACAAGCCTGTCCGGTCGCCGGCGCTGGCTGGATCAGTACCGCGCACGATCAGCTTGCGCGCTGCATCCAGCCTTTGCTGCGCCGCCGGCGGCAGTTTCAGCAGGCCATACGCCTTGTCGGCCGGCAGCCCGGCTTTTTCCATTGCCGCCAGATGCGTAAACAGCTCGCTTCTTACCGCCAGGGCCAGTGGTCGCTGGCGGGGGTTTTGCATAAAGATTCCAGTTTCAGTTGATGATGGACTGTTGTTCTAGCTCGGCTTGCAGCCTGGCCATTTCGCGCATGATGATCTGCGGGAATTCCGGCGTCTCCCATGCGCGGTAGTGCTGCTGTGCGTAGGCCAGCGCGTTCTGGTGATACAGGTAGGCGTTCAGCCGGTTGCGCACATAGTTGTTTTGCGTGCGCACGACTTTGCCCGGTGTGCCCATGACGATGGAATTCGGCGGTATCACCGTGCCCTCTTTAAGAAAGCTGTGGCCGGCAATGATGCAGTTGTCGCCGATGACGCAGCCATCCATGATCGTGGAATTGATGCCGATCAGGCAGTTATCGCCTATCGTGCAGCCGTGGATTGTGCAATGGTGGGTGATTGAGCAGTGGCTGCCTATCAGCGTCGGCGTCTGGTCGCCGATATGCAGCATCACGAAATCCTGGATGTTGGTGTACGCGCCGACCACGATTTCCTTGTGTTCGGCGCGCGCCACCACGTTGATCCATATCGATGCATGTTCATGCACCGTCACCTTGCCGTACAGATGCGCGGTTTCGTGCACGTAGGCGGTGTTGTGCAGCGTAACGTCCGGTCCTAAAACTGCCATGCCTGTCTCCCTGTCGTTTTTATTGGATGCTCAAGGATACACCAGGCGCGTTGCGGGCCGGAACGTTCGCGAATTTAGAAGTTTAAAACTTAGGAGTGGCGTCCAGCCTCGCGCAGGCGCACGAACTGCGCAATGGATTCGGCCGTGGGCCGGAGTTCGCCCACACTCCAGTTGGCCGGCTCCTGCTCTTCTATCTTGATCATGATCCATTTCCTGAATTCCGGATTGCCGCCGCCTTCGACTTCCAGCAGCAGCTCGGAGAATTTTTGCATCAGATATTGTTTTTGTTCAGGCGAAAGCAGGCCTTTGATGGTTTGCAGTTGCAGGTAGGGCATGACAGGGTTCCTGTTCGTTGGATGGGGTTTGCTGGTGGACCGGGCAGGATTACCGCGGCTGAACCATTGTCAGCGTGATCTTTAATCACGGCCATTGGCGAAACAGACAAATTTATGATGTAATCCGCCAATGAACATTTCAGACAAACCCACCGCCAGTTCCGTGGCCAGCAGCATGGTGAGGATCGGCATTCTGGTGTATCCGGGTTGTCTGCGCAGCGGAGTGATCGTGCCGGTGGATGTATTTCGCATTGCCGCGCTACTGATGCAGGCCCGGCCGGCGGCACAGCGTGTGCAGATAAGTACATGCTGGATCAGCGCGCGTGGCGGCGGGAAAGTGGACGTGGATGGTGTGCAGTTCGACACCCTTGCGCCGGACGCTGAACAACTGGACGTACTGATGGTACCGGGCATGGACCACCGCAGCCCGGACGATCTGGCGCGCCACTTGCCCGGGCTGGTCCCGGAACAGGAACTGGTGCGCCGTTTCCTGCACAGCAAACGCCTGCTGCTGGCCAGTTGTTCCGGTACTTGCCTGGCGGCGCAGACAGGTCTGCTGGATGGCCGGCGCACGACCACCAGCTGGTGGCTGGCCCCTTATTTCCGCAGGCAATATCCGCGCGTTATCTTGGAGGCTGAACCGCTGGTCGTGCAGGATGGCATGTATGTATCGTCCGGCGGCGTGGCTTCTTATCTGGATCTGTCGCTGTGGCTGCTGGGCCATTTTGCTGGTGATGAGCTGCGGCAGATGACTGCTCGCATACTCGTCACGGATGACAAGCGCTCCAGCCAGGCGCCCTATGTAGCCGCTGCTTTGTTACAGGGTCACGGGAATGCGGTCATAGAGCGCGCAAGGCGCTGGTTGAACCAGCGTCTGGATAGCAATAGCGGATGGGATATTGCCGGACTGGCCACGCATTGCAATATTAGTTCTCGCACGCTGTTGCGGCGGTTTCATGAAACACTGGGAGTGAGCCCGGCGCAGTATGTGCAACAACTGCGCGTGGAGCGCGGCAAGGCGCTGCTGGAAACCACGTTGCTGTCGCACGAAGAAATCGCAGGCCGCTGCGGTTATAGCGACGTGTCTACCTTCAGCAAAATTTTCAAGCAGCAGGCCCGGCTGACGCCCGCCGCATATCGTAGCAGGTTCGGCTTGCGCAGCTAAATCGGCAAGGCCATGGCGCGCCGGCTTTACTGCGTGCCTGCTGCCAGCTTTTGCAGCAGCATTGCCTTCACCTGCTGCCATTCGCTGTCGATAATGCTGAAGCGCGCCGAATCGCGTTTGCGGCCGTCCGGCATGATTCTTTCGTGCCGGACTACGCCCTCTAGCGTGGCGCCTATGCGCAGGATCGCCGCCTTTGATTTTTCGTTCAGCACATCGGTCGTGAACTGCACGCGCACCGCAGCCATCGTTTCAAATGCGTGGCGCAGCAACAGGTATTTGGTTTCGGTATTGATGCCCGACCTCTGCACCGATGCGCTGAGCCAGGTATGGCCGATTTCCATCTTGCGGTTAAGCGTATCGATTTTCCAGAAACGTGTGCTGCCGACGATGCTGCCGCTGCGGCGGTCAACGATGACAAAAGGCAGCACCGTGCCGGCGGCCTGCCCGGCCAGCGCCGTTGCCACGTATTGCTGTACGGTGCGCGGGCCGGGAATGACGGTCAGCTTCATGTCCCATAAGTTGCCGTCGGATGCTGCCGCCACCAGCGCCGCTGCATGGTCCGGCTGCAAAGGCAGCAACTCGGTGAGGCTGCCCGCCAGCGTGGGCTGGGCCGGTAATGATATGTACTGCATTTACACCGGCCCTGCTTCTGTGTTGATACCCGCCGCCTGTTTCAGCTCGCCGAGGCCGCGTTTTTGCTTGCCAGCGGCATCAAAATTATCCGCATGCAGCCACTGCTCATAGGCTTGCTTCAGTTGCGGCCATTCGCTGTCCAGCATCGAAAACCACGCAGTATCGCGATTGCGTTGTTTCAGCACCAGCGCCTGCCGGAATATGCCTTCAAACTGGAAACCGTAGCGCAGTGCGGCTGCCCGCGACGGCGCATTCAGGCTGTCGCATTTCCATTCGTAGCGGCGGTAGCCCAGTTCATCAAATACTCTGCGCATCATCAGGAACATCGCTTCGGTGGAGGCGCGCGTGCGTTGCAGGCGTGGAGAAAAATTGATGTTGCCGACTTCAATGACGCCCGAATTGCGGTCTATGCGCATGAAAGCGGCAACCCCTACCGCCTGGCCGCTCGCCAGGTCGATGATCGCATGCAGCATAGGGTCGGCCAGCCCACTGACGCCGAGCAGCCATTGCCGATAGGCGGCGAAATCAGCGGGCGGCTCCGCCATCAGGTAGGTCCAGTGCGTGCCCTTGGCATCATCGCTGTTGGCGCGGAACAGCTGTTCTGCATGGCGTTCCACATCCAGCGGTTCGACGCGGCAATACTGGCCTGCCATTGCGGATGCAGGTGGCAACGCGCGCGGGCTCCAGCCGGACAGCGGAAGGCCTACGGGCTGGCCAAGTGGATTCAAGATAGATGTCATGCCGGGGTTCTCTGCGGTAGTGTTTAGGGGGAAACCAGCATAAAGGCAAACTTGGTCTGGTTAAAGGGCCAATAATTGCGAATTTGAGCAGGCCAATGGTCAGATGCCATCTGCAGGTGCCCACTTTTAACCACAAATGGCAGACGTAGTTCACATTAGCAACAATGTTGTGAAAATTGCTCTTTCATTAGCAAACTCCTCCGCCTATTATAAAAGCTCTGCACGAACCCGGACTTTCTTCAATGAGTGTGACCTCTGCCCTTCCTGCCGTTGTTTCCAGCGCTGCCAGCACAGTCGGCAGCGGGGGCACGGCTGCACCGGTCGCCGGCAAGGCGACTGCCGCAGGCACCAAGGGTACAAAGGGTAGTGAAACGACCGGCGCCAGTAGTGCAGGTGGCAGCGGCAGCATCGTTAAACTCAGCGACGAAGCGCTGGCTCAGTTGCGCAAATTGCAGGCGCGTGACCGCGACGTCAGAAACCATGAACAGGCGCACTTGTCCGCTGCCGGCGGACTGGCGACAGGCGGGCCGACGTTTTCGTATGAAAAAGGGCCGGATGGCGTCAGTTATGCCGTTGGCGGAGAAGTGCATATCGACGTATCTCCTGGCCGCACGCCGCAAGACACGATTGCCAAGGCCAAAATCATAGAGTCGGCGGCATTGGCGCCCGCCGATCCTTCCGGGCCTGACCTGGCCGTGGCAGCCGAAGCCAGGGAGATGGCGCAGCAGGCTTCGTCTGAATTACAGCAACAGCAGGCGCAGCAGCAACAGAGCAAGCTGGCCGGCGCATATTCAACGACTTCCAAAACTGCGCAGGGCAGCAGCGTCGACAGCTATGCCTAAAGCCTATCTGGCCGGGCAGGCTACAGGCGCAGCGTCTTTTTGCTGGCCGCTGAAATAGTGCAAGCCCGCGCGCAGATCCAGATCGCTATCGCAATAAGCAGCGTCATTCAACGACCTGTGCAGCGTGCGCAGCAAGGTGCCTGCGGCGTCATCCTGCCCCAGATGCCAGAACATGGCGCCGGCCAGGCCTTGCTGTTTCAGGTATTTGCTCTTGTAGCGGAAAGACTGTGCATCGTCATAACTGACAAAGATTTTTTTATCCGCGTTATACAACCACGGCACTTTGCTTTCATCGCTGAAATAGCGCTGGTAGCCGAATTGTCCCGACAGCAGTTTTTCAATATCGTCATACCCCGCGCTGCGCGGGTCACCGCGTTTTGCGCACGCGTCGCAACCGTATAGCAAGGTGGTATCGCCATGGTAGTTGTCACCGGCGGGTGTCGTAAATGGCTGGTATAAGCCATGGTTGACTGCGCTCGCTGCGAAGTAGGCGCGGCCATAAAAAGGCAGGCCCAAAACGATCTTGTTTGCCGGCACGCCCGCTTGCAGGTATTGCTGCACGGCTGCATCCGCAGTCATTGCAAACGGTGAAGGGAAACGGCGCTGTAATTCTTCTGCGGACAAGGCCGGATGGAAAGACAATTGCCGCAGCGGATTGTCATACAGCGCCTCGCCCTTGCTGCCGAACAGGTGCGCGTTGTGGTCCGTCTGCTTTTGCCATGCACCGTTCAGGTCGTAGCTCATCAGGTTGATGTAGTCGACCTGCGCCGCAATCTGCGGCAATTGCAGGTAATAACGCGACAGGTTAAATGCGCCGCCGGCGCCGGCAATGGTGAGCTGGTATTTCAGCGGTGTCTTTTTCCGCGCTTTTTCCTCTACGTTTAGCTGCCTGCGGATCTCACTTAACAAGGCGACGAAATTGTCTGCGTCCTGCGGACGTGGATATTCCCAGTCTATGTCTATGCCGTCAAAGCCGTAGCGCTTCATGAAGGCAACGCAGGAGGTCGCCATGCGCTGCCGCGCATCTGCCGTGGCGGCCGCGTCGCGGTAGCGCACCGCAGTGGGGCTGTCGTCATTGGTATATGCCCAGCCCCCAAGTGAAAACAGTACACGCAAATTTGGATTATATTTTTTCAGCGCATTCAGTTTTGTGAAAACTTCTGCAGCTTTTTGCGGGTCCGTACCCTCTTCCAGTGCGCACTCACCGGCCTGGTTCAGATTCTGGAAAGAATAATTGATGTGCGTCAGCATTCGCGCTTTTTCAGCAGTGATACGGGAAACAGGGAAAGGCAGGTCATCACTGGCTTCATCTGAATAGTGGTTTATCTGCGCCTTCTCCAGCAGGTAATACGCTATGACGACATGCGGTGGCGGTGGCGGTGGCGGTGGCGCTGGCATGGTAGCGGCGGCATGCATTGCGCCATGTGCTGCGCCATTGCCGGCTAGCACGGTCATGCATAACAACAAGCACTGCCACGCGTTGCGTGCCCTGCTGTGAGGTATTGCTGTCGTCATTTGCGTCTGCATCTGTATCTGCTTCCGTACCGGTTCAGGGAACAAAAGCATGCTGGTATCAGGGCGGGCGGTCAACAGGTTTTTTCCACGCAGATACCAGTTGTCCGGTATTCGCCCGTTGCTGCCGTGTGTGTCCATGGCTGTCCGGCGTCCGCCGCTGTCCGTCCGCAACGTCCGCCATACCACAGGGGTTTGCGGGGGCCGCTGGTATGCATGCGGCGCTACGGTCTAGCGCGTGCTTTTTCATCTTCATCCCCGCATTTATGCGTTTCATCGCATGTTGCTGGCGACCTGGGAGGGCATTGTCTAAAGTAGCATCATCGCAGCACAAACCCGGCAGTACCCCTTACAGCAATCAACGAAAGGAAACGGAAATGAAAACCTCCAGCACATTTCAGTTCGGCACCGTTCTCGCAGGCATAGTCGCCGGCGCGGTATTGGTCAGCGCCAGCGCCTTCCACGGCAATGCAGGCGTGCAGACTGTCGCCGCAGAACAGATACCTACTGTCACTATCACCGCAAAACGCATGTCGCTGGAAGAAAAACTGGCCTACGATATGCAGCAGCCAGGCTATGTACAGACCGTGGTGCTGACCGCCAAGCGCCTGACAGCTGAGGAAAAACAGGCAATGGCCGATGAAGATCAGCGTTTGCAGCAGCTGCTTGCCAAACGTGCCGCCCGTACTGCACAAAAGGCTGGCTGAACAAAGGCATTGCAGCAAGCGCCACATCTTCATAGCGTCATACAAAGCGATACAAAAAAATAGCAACATCCGTTTCTTCATCATTGCCGGGCGCCAGGCGCCGCATAAGCCGGTTCACGAGATTGGCTGAGGATGAAAAGACTGATACCAGCAGGCCAAAACCGGCCGAAACCGGCACAGGCGGATTACCAGACCCTGTACCCCTTGAAACTTCGACTGCCATCAACACCGGATTCCCCTTTTGATTCTCTTTTATCGTGCAGCCCATCTGATAAGATGGCTGCCTGCTTTTCTTTTTCCTTTTTTGTTTTTCGTGCGGGAGTTTCCATGGCCGTTTCTACCTTGTTGCCGGTGCTGCTGGTGCCTTTCATCGGCTGGCGGCTGTATTCGCGCTACCGCAAGCTGGTCGGCAGGCAGGCGCCGCGCACCGGCAGGCTGTGGATGTCGATGCTGCTATTTCCGCTGGTATTCATCCTGATCGGCGTTGCTGCGCTCAGGGATGCGCCGTCGTTTGAATGCCTGTTGCTTGGCGGCGTGGGGGGCGCCGCGCTGGCCTTCCTCGGCCTGAAGCTGACGCGTTACGAATCGGCCGAAGACGGCCTGTTCTATACGCCAAATTTCCATATCGGCGTTAGCCTGATGCTGCTGTTTGTCGGCCGCATGGCTTACCGCTTCATACAGATATATACATCCGGCGGTTTGCAGGGGCAACAGCATGCCGACGGTTTTGGTATCAATCCCGTTACCACGCTGATCATGGGTATCGTTTTTTGCTACTATCCCGTGTATTCTTCCGGCATACTGCGCTGGAGCAAGGCGCAGACGCCATCCGGGCAATCGGAGAAACAGGAGAAACAGGAGAATCAAGCTTGAACCACAATGAAGAACAGAGCGAAGAACGCCTGGTCAATATGGAGATCAAGATCTCGCAGCAGGAAGATTTGCTGGATAGCCTGAACCAGACCGTTTACCGTCAGCAAAAGAAGCTCGACGAACTGGAAGCACTTTGCACGGCGCTGGCCGGGCGCATCAAGGACATGGCGGCTATTGCTGCCGGCTCCTCTGGCCAAAGGCCACCCGACGAACGGCCTCCGCACTATTGATATATCAGGGTAGCCCGGCGGCGGCCGGATGTGGCGAATATGTTTGCCGTATCAGTCTTGGCTTTCTTGTAATCCAGATCTGTAGCATAGTAGAACCATACCGCGAAGCGGATGCGTCAGGCATACATGGGGCGCATACGTGCCGCCGGGCATGCTGCCGCCACGACAAAAACAGGGAGGAAACAGATCGATGATGTTGAATCGGCAGAAGCCCTTGCCCAGCCTGAGCTGGCAGCTGACCTTGCAAATCGTGGGTCTGGTGCTGCTGCTGGCCGCCATCGTCGCCCCGTTATTCTATGTCCTGCATGAACGGCCGCTGGTCAATGCGCTGGCGGAAACCACGCAGGCCGAGGCCATCCAGAAAGTGCAGAACAAGCTGGAGTCACAGTTCAGCCCGGTAGGACGCATTTTGCTGCAAAGCCGGGCCTGGGGCGCCAGCGGCCTGTATAGCGAAAAAGACCTGGACGGCTTCAACCGCCTGATGGCGCCTGTCGTGCGCAATACGCCTTTCATCTCTTCCATCGTGACTGCCAGCCAGCAAGGTGAAGAAATCCTGCTGATCAGGACTCCCGATGGCTGGAAAAATCGGCTGACCCGTGTCGCGGACTGGGGGCCGCGCCACCAATGGCAGGAATGGAAGGATGGTCAGCCGCCCCA
>JAYSKH010000174.1:0-8060 GCA_043726505.1 Undibacterium sp.
GACAAACCTTGTTTCAACATGTCGTCGAAGTCCACGCCATCCGGCGGTGGTGGGGCATTCATGCTCAGGTCGAGGATAGCGGTCAGTTCGACTTTAGACGCTGCGACATAAGTGCCGCGGGCGCCACGGCCCTCCAACAAGTTGCGGCGTCTGGCTTCGTCGTATGCGCGCGTGATCGTCGTCAGGTCGACGTCCAGCTGTGCTGCCAACTGGCGCTGCGGAGGTAGGCGGTCACCCGGTTTCAGTGATCCATCTGCCACCGCTGCCTGCAACGCATCCGCAATCTGCAAAAAACGTGGCCCGCCGTGCACGGCCAATCGCGGCAACCAGATTAGCAAATTTTCATCTTGTATGGTTTTCAACTGGGACATTTTGTCTCAATGTATGGAAATTGCTTTCAAGTAGTATGCATCAGAACGTGCAGCATCACCATCCTTGCATAACAGCCGCTGACGTCTTCTCTTCTCTCATCTGCATTCGGCAAAACACTCCGCTGGATGCCGTTGTGATTTCATAGGTAGATATGATGAAAGATTCAAACAGGACGTCTGGGGGTTTTACTCTACCGGCTTATATGGAACGCGCGATGGCACCCGACCATAGTGGACTGATAAAGCGCGTCTGCACCTACGTCATACACACAATGGGACTTAGTTCTGACCTCGTTCGTCATGGACTTGCCCTTTGCCCAAACATGACAACCAACGCTAATGAGCAAAATACTGAGGCAATTGGCTACGGGGGTTTGAACAAAAAATGAAGCTGCTGAAGCAGCGTTTTGAGGTAATGCCTCACGATAGATAGTGTCAAGCAATAGTCTGGAAATACTCAAAATGATGGATTGGATCCCTATAGTCCTGGTTACGTTCAAGGTTCTCGTGCTCGGCACGGGCATGTTCTTCGCCATCAAGTGGCATTACGATCAAGGGAAGAAAGAAAAGCAGAGGCGCGCGGTGCTACGTGTCGGCGGCAAGGTGGCCGCAGTCTTCGTGCTATCGCTGCTGTGCCTGGGGCTCGCCACCTTCTTCCTTGCCAGGATGCTCGGTTTGGACTTGACCCTCCCATGAGGGTCGCCCCTATCATTTTGGGGCGATGCCCCCGGCTGGATGCAATAATTAGCTTACCGTCAACTGATAGCTCGTGATCTGGTGATATTCCTGACCAGGCCGCAATATGACAGCTTCCGAGTCCGGACCGTTGATCTGGTTGGGGTAAGCCTGTGCTTCCAGGCAAAAGCCGTCATGTTTGGCATAAGCGCCCGTACCCCTGCCCTGCACTCCTGCCAGGAAATTTCCGCTATAGAACTGAAGGCCGTGCTCGGTAGTCGATACCGATAGCTGCCGGCCTGAACCTGGGTCGTAGACAGTCGCGACCTCTCTCAAGGGCTGGACGTTGCGGCTCTGGCCCGGCTCATGCGGACTGGAATGTTGCGGACGAAGGCAATAACAATGGTCGAAACCCCCGGCTACCTTGAGTTGTGGATCGGGCCAGGCCAGGCGCGGCCCGATAGGGGCCGGCTGGCGGAAATCGAAAGCGCTGCCGGCGACCGTGGCAACGTCAACCGGAATCAGCCGGGCATCGACTTGCAGATACTGGTCGGCATCGATGGCCAGAATATGGTCGCAGATATCGGCAGCACCGCCGTTCAGGTTGAAGTAGCCATGCGAGGTCAGATTAAGCGGCGTTGGCGCATCGCTGGTGGCGCGATAGTCAATACTGAGGCGGCCCTCATCGTCCAGCTTATACAGCACCGACACATGCACGTTGCCTGGATAGCCCGCATCGCCTTCCGCCGATTTCAGCGTCAGCCGTAAGCCTTCCGGTTCGATGCTGGCCTGCCAGGGCGCCAGATGAAACCCTGCATCGCCGCCATGTAAATGATTAGTGCCGTCATTGCGGTCGACCACATAGTCGGCACCGTCCAGCGTAAAGCGGCCATCAGCAATACGATTGCCCCATCGCCCTATCAGTCCGCCGAAATAAGGCGAATTGCTTTGATAAGCTTCGCAGTCCGGATAACCGAGCAGGATGTCAGCTACCTTGCCGTAGCGATCCGGCGCCCACCATGAAATCAGAGTGGCGCCGCGATCACTGATGGTGACTCGCATGTCATGAACGTTGCGCAGTGTGTAGAGAGTGACGCCATGGTCGGCGGCAGTGCAGGTGATTGAGGCTTGAGTCATAGTGCGTGGTTCTTTTCTGTTTTGTTTGCCTGAGGGGCGGCGGCCATCCGGTCCCGGTATTCGCGCGGGGTGCAAGCCAGTTCGCGCTTGAATACCGCGTGCATGTATTGCACGGATGTGAAGCCGCAACTGATCGCGATTTCGGCGATGCTCCGGACTTCTTGCCGCGTTTCGTGCTGATGGTTCGGCTGATTGTTTAGCTGATCACTTAGCTGGCCGTTCAGCTGATTGTTCGGCTCCCTATCCGAATAATTATCCGGATAGGGATTTTCCAGCATGCTCTTGGCGGCGTCCAGCTTGAAGCGCAAGATTTCGTCATGCACGCTGCGCCTGATCTCGCGGCGGAAGTACCCTTCCAGCGTGGAACGCGAGACGCCGACATAATCGGCGACCTGTTCGGTCTTGATACCCTGGCACGCGTATTGGCGGATGAAGTGCATCGCCTGCATCACATGCGGATGATTGAGTGCCTCGTGGCGGCTTGACGCCAGCACGTTGATACCGGCAGGTGGCACCAGGATGCGGGTGCCATCCAGGCGCGCACCGTGCAGCATCTGGTGCAGCAGATGGGCGGCGCTGCGGCCCATTTCGCGCGTACCCTGGATTACCGAACTGAGCGGCACCCGGGTCAGGACACGCGCCAAGGGATCGTTGTCGATGCCGATCAGCGCCACCTGTTCCGGCACCGCGATACCGGCGCACAGGCACGCCTGCAACAACTGGCGCGCACGGGCATCAGTAACGGCGATGATGCCGACTGGCTTGGGCAGCGTCTGCAGCCAGGCGATCTGCTGCTCCACCGCCGTATCCCAGGACGGAGCACTGGTGCCGACGCCGCGATAAATCTCTCCCTGCATGCCGTCGCGCTGCATCAGCGTAGCGAATGCCTTCTCGCGCTCCTGGGCCCAGCGGTTCACTGCCGCTTCCGGCAGGCTGAAGCAGGCAAAATGGCGCAAACCTGCTTCTATCAAATGATCGTAAGCCAGCTTGACGAGCTTGAAATTATCGGTAGCGACGTAGGGCGTGTCTGGCGGGTAGTCACTTTCCTCGGCGTACGATCCACCCACCGCCACCACGGGCAAGCTGACCCTGGCCAGCGCTTCGCAGACGGCAGGATCGTCAAAGTCGGCAATGATGCCATGGCCCTGCCAGCGCTCTATGCCTTGCAAGCGGCAGCGGAAATCCTCTTCCAGAAAAAGGTCCCAGGACGCACGGGTGCTGCCCAGATATTCGCCGATGCCGGCGATGATGTCGCGGTCGAAAATTTTGTTGCCGTTGAATAAAAGGGCAATACGGTGCATTGCCGGCATTTTTGTCATCCTGCGGTCTCCTGACTTCTTTTGCTTTTTTTACTTTTCTTTGGCTTGTTGCGATTGCTGTGGTTTTTGCGGTTTTTGCGATTGTTGCGATTGTTGCGTCTGCTGCTATGGCGAACCCGTTTTCAGCGCCGCTCCAAATCTGAAACGCCGTCGTTGCCGCACCATCCGGCTTCGGGCCAAGCCCGGCAACTTCATCATAATTATCAATTTGATATTAACAGACTTTTTTTCACGAGAGCCGCCCGCTTGTCCTGATTGTACCGAGCGCGGCTGCTGGCCGTCACCCCAATTGCTGTTTTGTGCACCTGCAAACAAAAGAATCGCTATCGCGGCTGGTGGATTTCGTAATTGTGGAGCGCCGAACCCGGTTGCTAGTATGGCGCCACACATCACAACGCAACACAAACACCCTGCCATCGCGAGACCTGCCTCAACGGCAAAATCCGCGCTACTACCTGACTGGAGATTATTGATGAGCCATTTCCCTGCTGTTGCACCGATTAAGTTTGAAGGAACGCAAACGAAAACACCGTTGGCTTTCCGTTACTACGATGCCAACAAACTGGTGCTGGGCAAACCGATGCGCGAGCACTTGCGCATGGCAGCCTGTTACTGGCATAGCTTCGTCTGGCCGGGTTCCGACGTATTCGGCGCCGGCACCTTCCGCCGCCCCTGGCATGCAAACGGCGATGCCATGGAAATGGCCCGCATGAAAGCCGACGCAGCGTTCGAATTCTTCAGCAAGCTGGGAATCGACTATTACACCTTCCATGATACCGACGTCGCTCCGGAGGGAGCGAGCCTGGCGGAATACCGTAACAACTTCGCGCAAATGCTGGACGTGATGGAACGCAAGCAGGAAGAGACCGGCGTGCGACTGCTATGGGGTACCGCCAACTGTTTCAGCAATCCACGCTATGCCGCCGGCGCCGCCACCAATCCCAACCCCGAGATGTTTGCCTATGCCGCGACCCAGGTATTTACCGCGATGAATGCAACCCAGCGTCTTGGCGGCGCCAACTATGTATTGTGGGGGGGCCGAGAAGGGTATGAAACACTGCTCAACACTGACCTGAAACGCGAACGCGAACAGCTCGGCCGGTTCATGAGCCTGGTGGTTGAGCACAAGCACAAGATAGGCTTCAAAGGCACCTTGCTGATCGAACCGAAACCGCAGGAACCGACCAAGCACCAGTACGACTACGACAGCGCCACGGTGTACGGTTTCCTCAGGCATTACGGCCTCGAGCATGAGATCAAGGTGAATATCGAAGCCAACCATGCAACGCTGGCCGGACACAGTTTTCACCATGAGATCGCCACCGCCGCGTCGCTGGGCATCCTCGGCAGTATCGACGCCAACCGCGGCGACCCGCAGAACGGCTGGGATACCGACCAGTTCCCCAACAGCGTTGAGGAATTGACGCTGGCTACCTATGAAATTCTGAAAGCAGGCGGCTTCACCACCGGCGGTTTCAATTTTGATGCCAAGGTACGCCGTCAAAGCATGGATGAAATCGATCTGTTTCACGGCCATGTCGGCGCCATGGATGTATTGGCCTTATCGCTGGAACGAGCTGCCGCCATGGTAGAAAACGATCTGCTGGAAAAATTCAAATCCGAGCGCTACGCAGGGTGGGACAGCAGTTTCGGCCAGCAGATGTTAAGCGGCAAGCTGAGCCTGAGCGACATCGCCGAGCACGCGTTCGCCGGACAGATCAATCCGCAAGCAGTCAGCGGTCGCCAGGAAATGCTGGAAAACCTCGTCAACCGCGCCATTTTCGGCTGATGCCGCATCCGTGAAATCACTCCTTAACCATTATGTTCATCGGTATTGATCTAGGCACCTCCGGCGTAAAGGCGATCCTGCTGGATCGTCAGGACCGGGTGCTGGCGAGCGCCAGCCGGCCCTTGTCGCTATTGCCGCAAGCGCCGCAAAACCCTTTGTGGCGCGAGCAGCACCCAGCGGCATGGTGGACTGCTTGCGAGCAGGCAATGATGGCGCTGCTGCGGGCAGCAAAAGAGCTTGGAATCGCCTCCGAGGCAATTGAAGCTATCGGTCTCACCGGCCAGATGCACGGGGCAACCGTGCTCGACGACGCCGGCCACGTGCTGCGGCCGGCGATCCTGTGGAACGACGGCCGTTCGTTTGCCGAATGCGCGGAGCTGGAGCGGCGTGTGCCGGCGGCCAGGCAGATTACCGGCAACCTGATGATGCCCGGCTTCACCGCACCCAAGCTGTTGTGGCTATCCAGGCACGAACCGCAGCTATTCGAACGAATTGCCAAAGTGCTGCTGCCCAAAGACTGGCTGCGCTATGAGCTTACCGGCGATTACGCCAGCGACATGTCGGATGCCGCCGGCACCATGTGGCTGGATGTTGGCCAACGTACCTGGAGCGATGAGCTGTTACGGGCGACCGGCCTCAGTCGCGCGCATATGCCTGCACTGTACGAAGGCCCACAAATAACCGGCATACTGAAACCTGATCTGGCGCAACGCTGGGGCTTGCAGCAGATACCGGTGGTGGCAGGTGCCGGCGACAATGCGGCGGGGGCGATCGGAGTCGGCATCGTGCGCCCCGGGCAAGCCATGCTGTCGCTCGGTACCTCGGGCGTGTACTTCGCCGCCGGAGACGGCTTCCATGCCAATCCGGAACGCGCCGTCCACAGCTTTTGCCATGCCTTGCCTGCGACCTGGCATTTGATGTCGGTCATGCTGTCGGCTGCAGCCTGCCTGGATTTCAGCGCCCAGCTGACTGGTTATGCCGATGTCACCGAGCTCCTGGCAGACGCAGAACAACGCGGCGCCAACGACATTTCACCAGATGCTCCACTGTTCCTGCCATACCTGAACGGTGAACGCACTCCGCACAACAATCCGAACGCGCAAGGTGTCTTTTTCGGCATGCGGACCGGCACCACCCGCGCCGACCTGGCGTTAGCTACGCTGGAAGGCGTCGGCTTCGGTCTCAGTGATGGCATCGACGCTGTCGACAGTTGTAATGCTACTTCCACAGCAGCCGCAACAGAAGAAATCACCTTGATCGGTGGCGGTTCGCGCAGTGCTTTCTGGGCGCAAATGCTGGCAGATATCAGTGGCCGGCGCCTGGTGCGACGGCAAGGCGGCGATGTCGGCCCGGCGCTGGGTGCGGCACGGCTGGCGCGCATGGGCGTGGCCGGAAAAAGCGGCGACAACGCATCCTTGCTCGACATCTGTCCAGTGCCGCAGCAAATTGCCACGTATGGCCCTGATCCGCAACGCCATGCGCAATACGCGCAGCGCCGCAAAAAATTCGCGTTGTTGTATCAGCAGTTGTTGCCTGTTTTTTCAGCATGAAGGGAATCGCATCCGTAGCGCCCAGTAGCCCCAGAAGTAGCATCGAGTAGCCCCGAGTAGCCCCAGTGAAGTACTTGTAGCGCATTTAGCTACATCAGATGATTTAAAAAAAACATATGATAGGAGACAATGTAATGAACAAGATCATGAGCAATGTTATCAATAAGAGTCTGTTGACGTTGATATCGGTAGCAGTATTTTCACTCACCAGCTCGGCCGCCATGGCCGACGCCAAGAATCCCAAGATCGGCTTTTCGATTGACGATCTACGGGTAGAGCGCTGGGCCCGCGACCGCGACTTTTTTGTCGCAGCTGCCGACAAACTGGGTGCCAAGGTATTTGTGCAATCGGCCGATGCCAGCGAGCAGCGCCAGATTTCCCAGATCGAAAACCTGATTTCGCGCGGCGTCGACGTGATCGTGATAGTGCCGTTCAACGCCACGGTGCTGAGCAACACCATCAAGGAAGCCAAGAAAGCCGGCATCAAGGTGGTGTCATACGACCGTCTGATCCTCAACGCCGACGTCGATGCCTACATTTCCTTCGACAATGAAAAGGTCGGCGAGATGCAAGCCGAAGGCGTACTCAAAGCAGCGCCTAAGGGCAATTACTATCTGCTCGGCGGCTCACCGACAGACAACAATGCCAAGATGCTGCGTGAAGGCCAGATGAAAGTATTGAAACCATCCATCGACAAGGGAGACATCAAGATCGTCGGCCAGCAATGGGTCAAGGACTGGAGCGCAACCGAGGCCTTATCAATCGTTGAAAACGCGCTGACAGCCAACAACAACAAGATCGACGCCATTGTCGCCTCCAACGATGGCACAGCCGGCGGCGCGATCCAGGCGCTGGCTTCGCAAAAAATGGCCGGCAAGGTACCGGTGTCGGGACAGGACGCCGACCTTGCCGCAGTCAAGCGCGTGATCGCCGGGACGCAATCCATGACGGTCTATAAACCACTGAAGCTGATTGCCTCTGAAGCGGCCAAACTGTCAGTGCAATTGGCGCGTAACGAAAAGCCTGAGTACAACGCCCAGTACGACAATGGCGTCAAAAAGGTCGACACCGTGCTGCTCAAGCCCACTACGCTGACCAGCGCCAATGTCAACATCCTGGTCAGTGATGGCTTCTACACCCAGGCACAGATAAGCAGCAAGTAAGTTTCGCAGCCGTATCAACTGACAAAGCGAGGGGCGCTGCAGATGCATCTGCAGCG
>JAYSKH010000175.1:0-6350 GCA_043726505.1 Undibacterium sp.
TTTCAAGGCATTGCAGCATCATTTGGTCCATCGATCCTTCAATAAGCGAAGTTGTTACCGAACCACGCAGTCTGGCGCGTGCCTTTTCCAACCTGATACAAAACGCGCTGCGTTACACTCGCAGCACTATCCATGTGCGTGTCGAGTCCGATGCAGAATTCTGGTACCTGATTGTGGAAGATGATGGAGTCGGAATCCCGGAACAAGAAAGGGAGCGGGTATTCGAGCCATTTTACCGCCTTGATCGTAGCCGGGATCGCGCGACGGGTGGCTATGGGCTGGGATTGGCGATCGTTAAAAAAATTGTCGAACGTCTTGGAGGACAAATCCGCGTAGACACCTCAGATCTGGGCGGAGCGGCATTCAAATTGAACTTCCCCCATAGAATCCACTAGCAGGCGCAAGAAATTTTATGGCGCAGGACTGAACCAAAAATTGTGCGAGGTACTGGCAGAAAAACGCGCGTTGAGAGATTGTGGTGATCTTTGCCGATCCAGCCGATCCGCTGGCCCACGCTGCCAATCTAACTCCCCGGCTGCGCTATCCCACTCAGGATCAGATCTACTCCCGCCAAAAAATCCTCGCGGTCATCATGGGCCCGCAGTTGCGCTGCCATGCTTCGAGTAAATGGAAACTCCTCAGCGTCAAGCTCCAGCCATGCCGCCGATATGTCGCCGAGGAAACGGGATCTGTCCAGATCGTGTGCGCGCGCGAACTGCGTGTTGGCCGCGTTCTGTCCACCAACACCCAGGATATAGTGCAGCAACGAAGAGGCCGCAATCCACTGAGCATCATCCGGCACGCCGAGGGCGCGAATCTGCTGGCCTACGCGCTCCAGAATGCGCACCATCGGCAACTGCGCTGCGGCCTGTATTAACGCAGAACCAACCCATGGATGCGCATCCATCATATCGAACATACCCAGCGCGAGCTTACGGATCGCCGCTTTCGGCGTAGCCGCATCATGGACATCCAGAGTGCGCACGACAACAGCATCGCAGGCCGCGATCAGCAAATCATTTTTATTATTGATATGCCAGTAAATAGCGCCGGCACCAGTCGCAAGCCGGTCAGCCAGCGCACGAAACGTCAGGCCGCTCTCACCGCTGCTATCCAGCAGTGCTATCGATGCTTCAATGATACTGTCCCGCGTCAGCGATTCTTCCCGCCGGGGTTTACTGCGTGTGTTTTTAAGCATTTCGCTATCTTGACATACCTGGTCGCTTGCCGCAAAATTCCAATGGAACGTTGTTCCATTAATTTTTAAGCAATACGTATCACTGCCCATCGCCAGGAAGAATCAGCATGAATAATCGCAATACCCCCATCGCTCCCATCGCCCCCATCGCAATCATCGGCGCGGGACTAGGCGGTCTGATGCTTGCCCGTGTGCTTCATGTTCACGGTATCGCAGCAACGATCTATGAGGCGGAAGCCTCGCCAGATTCACGAGCCCAGGGCGGCATGCTCGATATTCATGAACATAATGGCCAGCTCGCACTCAAGGCGGCAGGGCTTTTCGACAAGTTTCTGGAGATCATCCATGCCGGCGGCCAGGCATCGCGCGTGCTCGACAAGGATGGCACTGTACTGTTTGACGAGGCCGACAATGGAAAAGGCGGTAGACCCGAAGTCCCACGAGGAGAGCTTCGCCGTATTCTGATTCAGTCCCTGCCTGCCGGCATGATACAGTGGGGCCGCAAAGTTACTACAGCAATCCCGCTCGGTGATGGACAACATAGGCTGAGGTTTGCTGATGGCTCCCCAGTGATCACCGGCCTCCTCGTCGGTGCGGATGGCGCCTGGTCAAAAATTCGCCCACTTCTTTCGGACGCAAAACCGGAATATGTCGGCACCTTATTCATAGAAACCACACTGTCCGACAGCGACATCCGCCACCCGGCAAGCGCGCAAGCCGTCGGTAGCGGCTCTATGTTTGCGCTGGCGCCAGGAAAAGGCATCGTCGCGCATCGTGAGCCTGACGGTGCGCTGCATACCTATGTGCAGCTGAACAAGCCGATGGACTGGATTAACAGCATTGACTTCTCCAACGCGGCAACCGCACTGGCCAGTGTTGCCAGCGAATTCAAAGGCTGGGCGCCGGAGCTCACCGCGCTCATCACCGATGGTGAAACCGCCCCTGTGCCGCGTCCTATCCATGCGCTGCCAGCCGACCACAGCTGGACCCGCATACCCGGCGTAACGCTGCTCGGCGATGCAGCGCATCTGATGTCACCGTCAGGAGAAGGCGCTAATCTTGCCATGTTTGACGGCGCAGAACTTGGCAAATCCATTGCCGCCAACCCCGGCAACATGGAAGCCGCGCTCATCGTCTACGAAACGGAACTCTTTCCGCGCAGCGCGGCCGAAGCTGCTGAGTCGGAAGAAGTTCTCACTATGTGCCTCGGCCCCGAAGCGCCACATAGTCTTGTCGATATGTTTACCGGCAACCGTACCGTTAATTAAACATCCGGCACAGCAGCACTCCCGTTCTCCGCAGCGAGGCGGGACCACAGGCTCACGGCCAGAACCTGCTGCAGCCCAGCCTCCCCTCCTCTTCCGGTAAGATAAGCGCTTATCTGGCGTACAATTCTCACACACGTACAAGCTTTCTATTTTGATGTAAAAAAATTAACCCAAACTATTAATGTCAGCCAAAAAACATCCCGATGATACTGACCTGATCGAGTTGCGCCGGTTTCAAATGCTCGTCAGCGCCATCAGCGACTATGCGATTTACATGCTTGATGTCACTGGCCATGTCGTGAACTGGAACACGGGCGCCGCGCTGTTCAAGGGGTATACGGCAGAAGAAATTATCGGGCAGCATTTTTCGAAATTCCATACGCCTGAAGACCAGGCGGCGGGCATTCCTGCCATGGCCCTGTCCATAGCGGATTCGCAGGGCCGGTTTGAAACCGAGGGCTGGCGCGTGCGCAAGGATGGCTCCCGTTTTTGGGCCAGCGTCGTCATTGATGCGATTCGGGAACATGGCAGGCTGGTCGGTTTTGCAAAGATAACCCGCGATATTACTGAACGCCGCGCTGCCGCAGAGACCTTGCGCCAGAGCGAACAGCAGTTCCGCGTGCTGGTAGAAGGCGTCACCGACTATGCCATCTATATGCTGGACAAAGAAGGCTACGTCACCAACTGGAATGCCGGCGCCCAGCGCATCAAGGGCTACAGTGCTGACGAAATCATAGGCACGCATTTCTCGCGCTTTTATACGGAGCAAGATAGAGAAAACGGCGTACCTGCACGCGCATTGCTCACAGCGGTTACCGAGGGCAAGTTTGAACAGGAAGGCTGGCGAGTACGCAAGGACGGAAAAAAATTTCTCGCCCACGTCGTCATCGATCCCCTTCGCAGTCCCAATGGCGAGCTGCTTGGCTATGCCAAGATTACGCGCGACATTACGGAAAAGCGGGAAGCCGAGGCGCTGCTGAAGCGTACCGAACTAGCGCTGCAACAGGCGCAGAAGATGGAAACCATCGGCAAGCTGACCGGCGGTGTCGCCCACGATTTTAACAACCTGCTGCAGATCATCTCCGGCAACCTGCAACTGCTGGCCACCGAAATTACCGGCAATGAGCGCGCGGAAAAGCGTGTGGCAAACGCACTCGCCGGCGTCAACCGCGGCGCCAAACTGGCCAGCTATCTGCTCGCCTTCGGCAGGCGCCAGCCGCTGGACCCAAAGGTCGTCAATATCGGCAGGTTTGTAGTGGCGATGGAAGACATGCTGCAGCGCAGCCTCGGAGAAGGCATTTCCGTAGAAACTGTCATTGCCGGCGGCCTGTGGAATACCTTCGTCGACGTTACCCAGGTAGAAAATGCGCTGCTGAACCTGGCCGTTAATGCGCGTGATGCGATGGACGGTGGAGGAAAATTATCGATAGAGATAGCAAACACCTTCCTCGACGACGCCTACGCGCGCAAACACGCAGAAGTCTTCGCCGGACAATATGTGATGCTGGCCGTGTCCGACACCGGATGCGGTATGAGCGCTGACACTATCGCGCAGGCTTTCGAGCCATTCTTCTCGACCAAGCCTGAGGGCAAAGGCACTGGCCTTGGATTGTCGATGGTATACGGATTTGTAAAACAATCCCGCGGGCATATCAACATCTACAGCGAAGTCGGCCATGGCACGACTGTAAAGCTGTACCTGCCCCGCTCCACGGAAAAAGAAGATGCGCTGGTTCCTTCAACAGTTGAGCCAGCCGTTGGAGGCACGGAGACCATCCTGGTCGCCGAAGACGATGAACAGGTGTGCGCAACGGTTGTGGATACCTTGCGCGGACTTGGCTACAGCGTCTTGAAAGCCAGCGACGGCGCAGGCGCACTGGCGATCATTGACAGCGGCCTCAAGATAGATCTGCTGTTTTCTGACGTTGTGATGCCCGGCCCGCTGCGCAGCCCCGATCTGGCGCGCAAGGCAAAAGAGCGGCTGCCCCATCTTGCCGTGCTGTTCACCTCCGGTTATACCCAGAACGCCATTGTCCATGGCGGGCGGCTGGATGCCGGAGTGGAATTGCTCAGCAAACCCTATACGCGGGAAGCGCTGGCCAAAAAACTCAGACATGTGCTCGCCAATCAGCAGCAACGCCAAGGCGCGGCGGCAACCAGTCTCAGGCATGTGCCTCTTGTCAAACCGGCTGCAACGCCCAATATCCTGCGTATACTGCTGGTGGAGGACGATGAACTCATTCGAGCAAACACGGCAGAGCTGCTGCAGAAATTGGGGCACTTTGTAATTGAAGCTTCGGATAGCACCCGCGCAATGCAAAGTCTTCAATCCACGCAGATTGATGTGTTGATGACCGATATTGAGCTAGCAGGCATGTCGGGAGATGTGTTGGCAGAAAAAGCGCGCGAGTTGCATCCCTCCGTAGGAATTATTTTTGCATCAGGAAGAGATGCCCAGTCAAACTTGGGCGGCGTGATACTGTTGAGAAAGCCGTATAACATTGACGCCATCGTCAGCAGCCTGCAAGGCTTTCTGTAACAATGATGCAGATGGCAGATCATCTGGCAAGGCGGTGACATGCTTGGTCCCGCCTTGCCGTTTAACCCTCAGGTAAAGGAATTTGACATGACTACAGTAACTGAAAAAGCCGTCCTTGCCGGCGGCTGCTTTTGGGGCGTGCAGGATTTGCTGCGCAGCTACCCTGGCGTACTCGCCACGCGGGTAGGATACAGCGGGGGCGACGTACCCAATGCAACCTACCGTAATCACGGAACGCACGCCGAGGCAATCGAAATTATTTTTGATCCGCAGATCATCAGCTACCGCAAAATTCTGGAATTCTTTTTCCAGATCCACGATCCGACGACCAAAAATCGCCAGGGCAACGATGTCGGGCTCAGTTATCGTTCCGCCATTTACTTTACCAGCGATCAGCAAAAGAAAACCGCGGAAGACACGATTGCCGATGTCAACGCATCCGGGCTATGGCCCGGTAAGGTTGCGACGGAACTCGAACCTGCCGGCCCGTTCTGGCAGGCAGAGCCCGAACATCAGGATTACTTGCAACGGATCCCGAATGGCTACACCTGTCATTTCATCCGGCCAAACTGGCAGCTTCCAAGCCGAAGCTGACACGGCGACGCCATCTGCCTATCAGCGCAGATGGCGGTTTTCCCGCTGAGGCCTACAGAACAACGCCAGGCAGCGCCAACGCGTGCGGTAAGAAAAGCGAAGCCACGGCTTTGGCAGCCTGTCAGCCCCTGCCTGCCCACGGAGCAAATTTCCTGTGCAACTGGCGCAAGACCCAGTCAAATAAAAACGCAATGCTTGCAATGACCAATATGCCCATGATCACCACGTCGGTGACCAAAAATTGCGCGGCCGACTGAATCATGAATCCCAGGCCGCTGGTTGCGGCGATCAGCTCTGCGGCCACCAGCGTGGACCAGCCCACGCCCAGCCCTATGCGCACGCCCGTCAGGATATCCGGCGTAGCCGAAGGCAGGATGACGAAGCGCACCAGCTGCCAGCGGCTGGCACCCAGCGAGCGCGCGGCACGGATACGACTTTCGTCCACACGCCTTACCCCTTGCACGGTTGCAATCGCCAGCGGTGCAAAGATGGCCAGATAAATCAGCAGTACCTTTGAGAGTTCACCTATTCCGCACCAGATCACGATCAGCGGCAAATAGGCCAGCGGCGGCACCGGGCGATAAAACTCGATCAACGGATCAAAGATAGCACCGGCACGGCGGTTAAGGCCGATCAGTATGCCCAGCGGTACAGCAGCAACTACTGCCAGCACCAGCGCAGACAGTACCCTGGCAACACTCACAGATGCATGCTGCCACAGGGTTTTATCCACAAAACCTTCGGTCGCAAC
>JAYSKH010000176.1:0-18461 GCA_043726505.1 Undibacterium sp.
CATCATGCTGGTGCAACAGCTTGACGCAGGTGAGGCCGGAGGTACTTCCCTCCAGCTTCAGGTCCACCACTGCATAGCCGGGTTTGTGCAAGAGCAGCAGCGCGGCAAGCGCATCCGGATTGGCAGCATGCAGCACGCTGTAGCCGCGCCGTTCAAACGAGCGGCTAAGCGTGCGGGCGAAGGCTGCATCATCTTCGACGATCATCAGCAAACGTTCAGCCTCCACGTCGCGCCTCCGGCTCTGCCTGATACGCCACCTCATGCTGCATTTCTTCTTCAAGGCTGATCGCCGCCAGCGGCAGCGTCAGCTGCACCAGCGCCCCACCCTCGCTGCGGTTGCTGGCGGTAACGGTTCCGCCCAGCTTGCGCGCTACGTTGACGACAAAGAACAGGCCTAGCCCGCCACCAGGCCGCCCCTTGCTGGACTGGTAGGGTTTGCCCAGATGCGGCAGCATGGCAGGTACAAAGCCAGGGCCGCGGTCGGTCACTTGCAAGATCAGTGAATCTGCTTCACGCACAACCTCCAGCCGCAGCCACGACGGCGATGCTTCCAACGCGTTATCCAGCACGTTGTATATCATCTGCTTCAGCGCCGTATCAAAGACGACAGGAACATCCTGCCCGATGCGGTTATCGTATTCAAATTCGCCTATCGGGCGCGAAGCGCGCCAGTCCCTGGCCAGGTCATCCAGAAACACATTGATGCTGGTTTTTACCGAAGACTCGCCACGCGCCTCGCCGGCAGACAGCAGGATGCCGCTGACGATGGATTTACAGCGCTGCAGCTGTGCCTGCATTTCGGTAATCTCTTCCAGCAGGTCTGCATTCCTGCTGAACTCGGGCATGCGCCGCCAGTCTCCCAGAATCACTGACAGCGTCGCCAGCGGCGTACCCAGTTCATGCGCGGCGCCGGAGGCCAGCAGCCCCATTCTGACTATATGCTCCTCTTCCACGGCGCGCTGGCGCAAATCGGCCAGCTGCGCGTCGGCCGCCCTGTGGTTGCCTTCGATGCGCGTAATGAAAATGACCAGCAAGGCTGCATTGAGAACGAAACAGATGATCATTCCCTCGACATACAGGCTGGACAAGCCATCGCCATCGTCATAAGGCAGTACCAGCGGCTCGGAGAATAGCGACAGACCGGCCAGGCACGCGCAGGTGATGCCGACGATAGTCCATGTAGACCAGGCTTCCAGCAGCACGGCGCCAAGGATGACGTGCATCAGGTACAGGAAGGCAAAGGGATTGGTAGTGCCGCCGCTGAGGTAAAGCTGCAGCGTCAGTATGGCCACGTCCACCAGCAGCGCAAAAAACAGTTCGTCGTTGGCGACCACGCGGCGCTCGTGCCAGCGCAGATGGCTGCCGATGTTGAAGGCGATCAGGCAGGCCAGCACTTCCAGCATGTGCGGCAGCCGCAGCTGTATGCCAAGGCCCAACGTTACGACGGCGATGGTCGTAATCTGCCCGACCACGGCAATCCAGCGCAACTGTATCAGTTGCAGCATGTTGTTGTGCCCAGCGACGCTGCCCAGGCCTGCCGGTTCTGCCGGTCTTTCCTTCATGCCGTCCTTGTGATGTTTACCTACGTGATTTTCAGTAATTTCGCTGATTTCCGCCATTCCTGCCCTGCCCATCCTGCTCGTCCCTGCTGCTGATAGCGGCACTGCGTCAGGACAATTTTTTCTCCTGGCGCGCGCCCCATATAAACGCGCCGGCCACCATCAGGGCCAGCGCATACCAGGTGAGAGCATATACCAAATGGCTATTGTGAAAGCTGACCACCGTGAGGCCGCCTACAGGACGCTCGACGGCGGGTTTACCCAACGCGGCATCTGCTTCATTGCCCGCATCCGCATCTATAAAATAAGGAGCAAGCGCAGTCAGACCCTGCGCAGCACCTATCGCCTGCACATCGCGCGAATACCAGCGCCCCGCAGCGGGGTCGTTATGGCGCAGGAACCCGCCGCCCGGCTCACTGATGCGCAGCAGCCCCGTCACAGTAACGGCTGCCCCGCTTTCATTGCCGGATGACGGGGCTGAAGGTTTATTCCAGTCATCCGCTTTTGCCGGCACAAAGCCGCGGTTGACCAATACCACGTTCCCATCCGTCAGGCGCAGAGGGGTCAGCAGCCACCAGCCGCCGCCTAGCACCGTGGAAGCCTGTACTTTGACGCTGGATTGGGGCAGGAAGACACCATTGAGCCGCACGTGGCGGTATTCGTCGGATTCGTAAGTGACGGAGGACCAGTGCTCCCTGGCCGGAGGATTTGCAGCAGGCGCATGCACCCTTTGCTCGACCCTGGCGATCAGATCCAGCTTCCAGTACAGGCGTTGGATCTGCCAGGTGCCAAGGGCCGCAAACACGACGAACAACAGCACCGCGCAAACAGCCAGTGCATATCTTGCAGCAGCGGAACGGGAGTGGGAAGTGTCTCCCTGAAACTCCGGTGCGGCGCCGGCCAGGGGCTGGCCGCCTACCACCGTTCCGCGCCGAACCGGGTTCATGGCATGCTGTTCATTTTTTGCATGCTTTTCATATCATGCCCTGGCTGCATGCCCTGCATATTCTGCATATCATGACCAGCCGGCATATTTTGCATGTTTTGCATCTGCGGCATAGTGCCCATATCGTCGGGCATCATGCCAGGCATCATATTGTGGTTCAGGTGGTACATCACCCACAGCGAGCCGCTCAGCATGATAAACACCAGCATGCCGGTAAACAACAGCGCCAGCATGGTCCAGCCGCCTTCTGAACGGGTATTCATATGCAGGAAATAAATCATGTGGACCACAATCTGCACGGCGGCGAAGGCCAACAATACCAGCCCGGTCGTGCTGGATTTATCGAATACTTTTCCCATCACCAGCCAGAACGGGATTGCCGTCAGAATCAACGCCAGGATGAAACCGGTCGTATAGCTCTTGAGGCTGCCGTGGTCCGCTTCCATGTGGCCGTGGTGGTCATGATGGCCATCGTGGCTGGAACCATGTGCAGGATGTTGTTGATGCTCGCTCATGGCAGCACTCCCATCAGATAAACAAAGGTAAAGACGCCGATCCAGACCACGTCCAGGAAATGCCAGAACATGGACAGGCACATCAGCCGGCGGCGGTTTTCTGCACTCAGGCCGTGGCGGCGCAGCTGGAACAGCAGCGTGACGAGCCACACAATGCCGAAACTGACGTGCAAGCCGTGCGTACCAACCAGCGAGAAGAACGAGGTCAGGAAACCGCTACGCTGCGGGCCTGCGCCTTCATGGATCAGGTGAATGAACTCATACAGCTCAAAGCCGATGAAGCACGCGCCGAGCAGACCCGTCACCGCCAGCCACGCCATGGTGCTGCGCAGGCGCTGGCGCTGCATTTCCAGCATGGCAAAGCCATAGGTAATCGAAGACAGCAGCAGCAGCGACGTGTTCAGCGCCACCAGCGGCAGGTCAAACAGCTCAGCGCCGGTCGGGCCTTCTGCATAGCTGCGACCCAGCACTGCATAGGTAGCGAACAGGCAGGCAAAGATCAGGCAATCGCTCATCAGGTAGAGCCAGAACCCGAGCAGCGTACCGTTCTCGGGATGGTGCTCATGCACGTAGTAGCGCGAGCTCGGGGCCGCGACCGCGGCGCCGGAGGAGGAAGAAATGATGTCAGACATGGCTACCCAGCAAGCGTGTGCGTTCACCTTCGGTGCGGACGACTTCGTCCGCCTTGATGTAGTAATCGCGATTGTAATTGAAAGTATGGATGATCACCGCAGCCAGCATGCCGACGAAGCCAAGGCCTGCCAGCAGCCACATCTGCCAGATCAGCGCAAAGCCGCATACCGCGCTGAGAGCGGCGATGATGAAGCCGGCGCCGGTGTTTTTCGGCATGTGAATATCGTTGAAACCTTGCAGCGGACGGGTGTAGCCGTTGCTTTTCATGTCTGCCCATGCGTCGTTGTCATGCACGCGTGGCGTGAATGCAAAGTTGTAGGCAGGCGGTGGTGAAGAAGTCGACCATTCCAGCGTGCGCGCGCCCCATGGGTCGCCAGTCGTATCACGCAGCGAGTCGCGGCGCAGGAAGCTGACCACCAGTTGCACGATAAAAGCGGCAATGCCCAGCGCCACCAGCACTGCGCCGAAAGCGGCAATCTGGAACCAGATTTGCAACGACGAATCTTCAAAGTGGCTAAGGCGGCGGGTAACCCCCATCAGGCCCAACACGTACAGCGGCATGAAGGCGACATAGAAACCGATGGTCCACAGCCAGAACGACCATTTGCCCCAATAGCTGTCCAGCTTGTAGCCGAAGGCTTTAGGGAACCAGTAGTTGATGCCAGCGAACATGCCGAACAGTACACCGCCGATAATCACATTATGGAAGTGGGCAATCAGGAACAGGCTGTTATGCAGCACGAAGTCGGCAGGAGGCACGGCCAGCAGCACGCCTGTCATGCCGCCGATGACGAAGGTGATCATGAAACCGATGGTCCACAGCATCGGCAGTTCAAAGCGGATGCGGCCACGATACATCGTGAAGAGCCAGTTGAAGATCTTGGCGCCGGTCGGAATCGAGATGATCATCGTCGTGATGCCGAAGAAGGAATTGACGCTGGCGCCGGAGCCCATCGTGAAGAAGTGATGCAGCCAGACCAGGTAAGACAATATCGTGATCACGACGGTTGCATACACCATCGATGTATAACCGAACAGGCGCTTGCTGCAGAATGTGGACACCACTTCGGAGAAGATACCGAAGGCCGGCAAGACCAGGATGTAGACCTCAGGATGACCCCAGATCCAGATCAGGTTGATGTACATCATGGAGTTGCCGCCCATGTCGTTGGTGAAGAAGTTCGTTCCCGCCAGACGGTCCAGCGACAGCATGCCAAGCACGGCAGTCAGCACCGGGAAGGCCGCAACGATCAGCACGTTGGTGCACAGTGCAGTCCATGTAAAAACCGGCATCTTCATCATCGTCATGCCCGGCGCGCGCATCTTGACGATGGTGGCGATCAGGTTGATGCCCGATAGCAGCGTACCGACCCCGGCAATCTGCAGCGACCAGATATAGTAGTCTACCCCCACATCAGGGCTGGCCAGTATGCCGGATAAAGGCGGATACGCAAGCCAGCCGGTGCGGGCGAACTCGCCAACGAACAGCGACAGCATGACCAGCATGCCTCCAAAGCAGGTCATCCAGAAACTGAAATTGTTCAGGAAGGGAAAAGCCACGTCGCGTGCGCCTATCTGCAGCGGCACGACATAGTTCATCAGCCCTGTTACCAGCGGCATGGCGACGAAGAAGATCATGATCACGCCGTGCGCGGTGAAGACCTGATCGTAGTGGTGCGGCGGCAGGAAACCAGCCGAATCGCCAAAGGCAAATGCCTGCTGCGCACGCATCATCAGTGCATCGGCAAAGCCGCGCAGCAGCATCACCAGGCCAAAAATGACATACATGATGCCGATGCGCTTGTGGTCTATGCTGGTAAACCAGTCACGCCACAGCATGCCCCACAGGCGGTAGCGAGTAACAGCAGCCAGCACCGCAAGGCCACCGATTGCCACCGCAATGAAGGTCCATAACAGGATGGGTTCGTGATAGGGAATAGCTTCCCACGTGAGGCGGCCGAAGATCAGCTTCGTCAGGTCGATATGGTCTGGCATTGTTACTTTCCGGAGAAAAAGAAGGCCGCGGCAAATGCCGCGCCGGTATCTGCAGAGCGGCGCACCGGCTGGCCTGCTTTATTGTTATTCATGCTTTGGAGCCGTGCCGGCTTTGACATTGGTATCGGTCATCATGATCTTGTCCATGCAGGCCTGTTTCGGATCAATGCAGCGGTTGACAATGGCGTGGTACAGGTCGGCATCCACTGCGCCGTAGCGCCGCACTGCTTCACGCACGCTGGGTTTTTCCAGCTGCACGTAATCGCTGCGGGCCAGCGTGCCGCCGCTCGCCTTGGTTGCCTGCACCCAGCCGTCGAAGTTTTCCTTGGTCATGCCATGGAACTTGAAACGCATATCGGAGAAACCGGCGCCGCTATAGTTGGCGGAGAAGCCTTCAAATTCGCCGGGACGGTTGATCACCGCATTCAATGGCGTTTCCATGCCCGGCATCGCATAAATCTGGCCGGCCAGTGCTGGAATGAAGAAGGAATTCATGACCGTGGAAGCCGTGATCTTGAAGCGGATAGGCACATCCACCGGCGCAGCCAGTTCGTTAACGGTAGCAATGCCGAGCTCGGGATAGATGAACAGCCATTTCCAGTCCAGCGCGACCACTTCCACCACCAGCGGCTTGGTACCGGCAGGGATGGCGCGATTGGCATCCAGCCGTGACAACGGCCGGTAAGGATCCAGCGTGTGCGTGCTGATCCACGTCAGCAGGCCCAGCGCGATGATGATCAGCAGCGGCGCCCCCCAGATCACCAGCTCAAGCTGGGTGGAGTGATCCCAGTCGGGTTCATAGGCGGCGGTCTTGTTATTTTTGCGGTAGCGCCACGCAAACAGTATCGTCAGCGCGATCACCGGAACGATGATCAGCAGCATCAGCAAGGTAGAAACGACAATCAGGTGGCCCTGCTGGGCAGCGATGTCTCCCGAGGGATTCATCACGACCGTATTGCAGCCAGCCAATAAAATGGCGGGCGCGGCGAAGAGAGTGCGACGGGCTATGTGAGGAACCATACGGAAAAATCCTGTCGAAACATCAAAATATGCTAATGTACCCCTACAGGTAAACCTTGGCGATTGGACGTTTTGTCCCACCCCTCAGTCAATATTGTAGGGCCGACAACGCTCAACGACCGAACCAATAGCGAGACGACAATATGACTACCACGCACAGCCCTGCGAACGATCTGCCGGGATCTTTTCCGGCGCATCCTCCGCGCAATACCAAATCTGACCACGCATCGATTGCCCCCGGAGAGATCGCTATCGGCGTGGTGATAGGCCGCGCTTCAGAATATTTCGATTTCTTCGTTTACGCAATCGCTTCGGTACTGGTATTTCCATCAGTGTTCTTTCCTTTTGAGCAAAGACTGGAAGGAACGCTATACGCATTTGTCATTTTTTCATTCGCATTTCTGGCAAGGCCATTCGGCACGGTCGCCTTTATGGCGATCCAGCAACGCCTGGGCCGCGAAGTAAAACTGACGCTGGCGCTGTTCATGCTGGGTATCTCCACCGCCGGCATGGCCTTCCTGCCGACCTATTCACATCTTGGTGCGGCCTCTATCGTGCTGCTTGCCATCCTGCGTATAGGCCAGGGTATTGCACTGGGGGGCTCGTGGGACGGACTACCATCGCTGCTGGCGCTAAACGCGCCGCATAACCGAAGGGGCTGGTATGCGATGCTGGGCCAGCTGGGTGCGCCGGTAGGCTTCATGATCGCCGGCGGCCTGTTTGCCTACCTGCTGTCCAACCTGACAACTGAAGATTTTCTAGACTGGGGCTGGCGCTATCCCTTCTATGTCGCCTTTGCGATCAACGTCGTTGCGTTGTTTGCACGGCTGCGCCTGGTGTCCACAAACGAATACGCACGCCTGCTTGATGAACGTGAGCTGGAGCCGACCAATGTGGTGGAAATGACGCGCTCCCAGGGACGCAACCTGCTGATCGGCGCGCTGGCTGCACTCGCCAGCTATGCGCTGTTCCATCTGGTGACGGTGTTTCCGCTGTCCTGGATCACTCTGTACTCGCCGCGATCGCTGAGCGGATTCCTGGTCATCCAGGTGGCCGGAGCGGCATTGATGGCTGTGGGCGTCGTCGCCTCCGGCGTGATTGCCGACCGCTACGGCAGGCGCAGGACGCTGGGTACGCTCGCAATGTTGATTGCGCTGTTCAGCGCGCTGGTGCCGCTGCTGATGGATGGCGGCGAACTGGGGCAAAACGTTTTCATCCTGCTCGGTTTCAGCCTGCTAGGCCTGTCGTATGGCCAGGCAGCCGGTGCGGTAACGGCCAATTTCCCGGCCAAATTCCGCTATACCGGCGCGGCGCTGACGTCCGACCTGTCATGGCTGGTGGGCGCAGGTTTTGCCCCACTGGTAGCGCTCGGCCTTTCAGCACATTTCGGCCTGGTCTATGTAAGCCTTTATCTGCTGTCAGGCGCGGTATGCTCACTGGCAGCGCTGAGCCTCAATCGTGCACTGGAAATTCGCGACTAAGCCCACCACGCATCCTCCGCCAAAACGAGCCCAAGCGGCTCGTTTTTTTATGCGACTTGCATAAAAATTAGACGACAGTACACGTAGTGGCAACTATTAGTTTTCTTGCAAAAGAATGCCGTTTCCGCTCACTCATGCATGAGAGAACAAATACAACACTCAAGCAAACCGATACAAACTGGCTGGCGCAAAATAACGTTACATCAGGGAAAATTCTGTATCATGAAAATTAAAGACGGCAAGCGTGTCAACGCAAGTTGGCGGCCGCCGTTCAGGTTAATCAGGAAAACAAAGTTTATTGACACAGATGAATAGCAATCAAACACCGAAATGGCGTAAACAATTAAGAGCCGCAGGTGCTCTCGCAGTAGTGCTGACAACGCTCGCCATGACCGGCTGCGGCGTGGTCGCCGCCCCCTGCAGGATTACCTCCGCCGCCATCAAGATGGTGCCTCTGGTCGGCCATGTGGCAGCGCTGCCTACCGATGCCTGCGCTGCGATTATCGATCCTTAGCCTCTACTTTCCATCCTGTCTTGAAACAGGGCAAAAACGGATAGCGCATAAATCGATGCGGACTTCACAAGACGCCACAATCGTAGAAAGCGGCCAAAGGTAATTCTCTTTACCTTAAATTTGCATCAAAATCTGTTTCAAGAAAAGCTTCATGGCTCAAAAAAGTTCTGCTATAATTGCGAGCTTCGCGGATGCAGCACTGTTTGCGGAATCAGGAGAGATGGATGAGTGGTTTAAGTCGCACGCCTGGAAAGCGTGTGTAGGTTCATAGCCTACCCGGGGTTCGAATCCCCGTTTCTCCGCCAGTATTTATAAGGCCTTCTTCGGAAGGCCTTATTTTTTTGCGTCATAGAATCGATTTGCGTCATAGATTTGACGTGGCATAGCTTCTGAATGTTGTTTGCGATACATTAATACAAACACCCGGAGACCAGCTATGTGCGTCAATTACCGCCCCACTTCCAAATCCGAGTTAATCGGCGACCTGAACGCGGCTTTCGCTGGCGACGAGACATGGCCAGCGGAAACCTGGCAGGACTATGCTGCACCGTTTATCGTTGCCGGTGAGAACGGTTCGCGTATTGCGCGCCTCGGCACCTACGGTATGGTTCCATTTTCCAAGTTGCCGCCCGGTGTGCGCTTCACTACGATGAACGCGCGCTCGGAAGAAGTCAGCACCAAGAAAAATTACAAGCCGGCCTGGATGAAAGCGCAGCTGTGCCTAGTGCCGATGGTCGCATTTTATGAGCCGAACTGGGAATCCGGAAAACATATCCGTTACCGGATCGAGATGGCCGACAAGGCGCCGTTTGCAGTCGCGGGCTTGTGGAGGGAGTGGGATGAGGCCGACGGCCAGAAGAGCTTTTCGTTCACACAGCTTACGGTGAATGCTGATGAGCACCCTGTCATGAAGCACTTTCATAAACCTGAGGATGAAAAGCGATCGCTAGTTATACTGCAGCCGGATGAATATGATGACTGGTTGAATTGCAAGGATCCGGAGCGGGCGCGCTCCTTCATGCACCTGCTACCGCCGGATCTGCTGGCTACTCGACCAGAGCCAAAACCGACCGCGAGCAAGAAAGTCCTGGCGCCAGCACCACCGCAAGAATCACTATTCTGATTCGGCCTCTTCCCCGCAGCGCGTGCTGCGCGGGATGTCCACCGTAGTGAAGCGGATGTACCAAAACTGGTCTTGGAGCTCGCCATTCACCCGCTCTTTGCCGGTGATGCTCATCCAATCGCTGTTGATCACGATTTCGGTGATAACAACCAGGTCAGGAGTAGTTCGCCCATCCCTTCTTTTACACGTAATCTTGGCAGTGCCATTTTCTACGTGAAGAACTCCGGCATAGGAACGCATTGCCGTTTCGCGCCATTTCTGCACTCTCTTTCCGTTTTCGCAATAGGGCGAAACACGGGCTAACATGATTTCCTCTGCGCAATAGGAATCAGTGCACTTCCAGCAGGCATTTTCACCGGCTCTACATAGTGAGCGGTACGCTCGCGGAAGTCCTCTGGAATGCACCCGGAGTACACCGGAATACGGAAAAATCTCTGATCAGTTGTTTGCATGGAAATCTCTATATACTGTATATACATACAGTATAATCAGTGATCCGCGATGCGTTCAAGTAAACTTTTTAGAAAATGAAAAGCGGGCCGAAGCCCGCTATATTTCTATCAATAGAACTGCCGCACTTCCGGTGAGCATGCCAGTCAGGCGGCCTGTTTTCTGCCTTCGATGATTTCTGCCAGCCTGCTCATCCCCTTGGGAGTTACGCGCGCTTGGGTATCGATCCATTCTGAACCATCGCCCTTCTCGCCGGAACTGACCTTGTGTTCCATCAGTCCCATCTGCAGCTTATCACTGTAGGCAAGCCAGCCCGATCCCATCGGCCTGCGATATATCCAGCGCAACTCAGACAGCAGCTGCTTGAAAGCCTTTTCTTGCAGCTGCAGTGTTTTCGCAGCATCTCTGATACAGAACGACCCATCTGCAGTGGCCAAGCGATCAAGGGCGTCTGCCTTCGGCGCCAGGGAGTTCACCGCATCCTGCAGCTGGATCACCTTTTCCGTATAGCCGAGCAGGAGGCCTCGCATGGCTGCAGGGTCGTTCAGCACCTGCATCGGATCAACGGGCGTTGCCGCTTGACTAAGTTCAAAGAAAGCTTTGACCAGTGCTTTTTTGAACTGTCGCACGATTTCGCTATTGCGCATATATGTCAACAGCAGCGTGGACTGCTGCTCATTCAGAATCGCAACTTCACGAGTTTGAGTTCCGCCGACCGTTTCAAAGGGTGCGATTTCAAATCGCACCCCTCCGAACTCCTCTAAATCAGCAAGATACTTGCGGACCAAGAGGATTACGCTAGCGTGCTCATTCTCAGTGCCACCGGCAATTGCAAGAGATGTCGTTACTGCTTTACCTGCGTGCAAAATGACTATGCTTTTCATGCTGCGATCTCCTTGACTGAGTTTCCGAACAGGACGCGTTTTGCCAGGGCAATGAAGTCGGCAAAATTTTGCTCGAAATTGAAAAATGTTTCAGCGGGGTCAAATATGTCGATACGAGCCGCCGGCGGCAGGCCTGTAAAGCCAATGCGCACGATTGCGCTGGACTTCACGCGGCCGCCTTGGCCTTCCCGGATGGCGAGTTGCAGGCACTGCTGCAGCACTTCGCGTAATTCAGAGATCAGGTGAGCGGTGAGCTCGCCGGCTGGCTCAAAGATTTGGCCGACCATTGCCCAATTTTCGGATGCCGCAGCCGCCCTATGCATCGAGTTGAAGGTGAATACAAGTTCGGTAGGATTGCTTTTTGGTGTTCGCATGCTATTATTCATGGGTTGATGCTCCATTTTGTAGTGGTCTTTGACATAAACCCTGATCCCTGCCGCCAAGCTTGATCGGGGTTTTTCCTTTATTGGGTGGCATTTTGCTTTTCCTGAGAAATGCTCTCCATTAGTCGCTTCACAATTTCGTTATTCAGACTTCGAAATCCTTGTTGCGCACTTTCTTGCAACTTTTCTTTCATCTCAGGCGGAAGCCTCAAATTGACTTGCGGTAAATTTTTCACCCCTTTCATTTCCATCTCCTTGTTTAAATTCCTGTTTGGTGCAATGAAATAAGTATAGTCGCACTTTGATATGATCGCAAGTACATATCATTTAAAAATAGCAAATGGCTAGTATCATGTCGTCATCATGAATAAATCTCCCCCACCCCCGAGTAGAACTGCTGATCAATTTGTGCTGCGCCTCCCGGAGGGGATGCGTGACCGCATTGCATCAGTCGCCAAGGACGCCAATCGGAGCATGAATGCCGAAATAATTGGTCGTCTCGAGGCTACGTTTAAAAACTCCTCAATCACTTCAGATAAGTTAGAGCTCTCTGAAGAGCTTATGGATTCGTACCGCAATCAAATTCAACAAAGCAAATTGATTGAGGAATTAACAACGGTGATATCTATTGCATTAACTTACATAAGCAAATCACCGGACAGTAATGAAAAAATTTCCGTGATTTCTGATATCTCCGCAGCGATGAAAGACATTCATAAATTTCGACACAGCGTCATAAATGAGTTGCCGAAATCGTCGTCAGAGCCATCTTCGTAGCAATCTATATCGGAAATAAATCCTTGCAAGCAAAACGTGAAAATATTTTCAAGAGGCCTGCGACCGATTCTGAAATAGAGCGAGCACCCTGTCACCCATAAGGATTTTTTATCTCTTATGGTTGCTTTTTTAAAAACAGACGCTCGCCCTAGGTCAGTCAAACGATCCGGCCACCAACTATCGAATGCCCGATGCCTGCGGCATCATCATCCCAAGATGACTTTCCGCCAATGGCAACACCCGCGTAAATTGCCGCGCGTCGCCAGCCTGGTATGCCCTCCGCCTTCATCGCTTCCAGCAGCACCTGGTTCGCCATATCCAGCCCGCAGACTTCATGGTGATGGAATAACCAGTCGTGGATCACGGCCGCCATGTGGCTGGTATCGCCCAGCAGCCAGTATGCAAACGGGACGCGCGGCACGCTGGCGAAATCGGTCAGAAATCCAGGCTCAACCGTAATCGTAGCGCCCAGGATGTCGGACTGATATATGAAGGGTGCCGTAATTCGCCATATACCCCGGCCACAGTTGTCCAGATCGTTGACGCATTCCGTTTGCAGAGACGTCAGGAAGGCGCTCATTTCGTACCGGGCGGCGGCAGAGTCGCGATCACGCTCGCCAGCACGATCTGCGCAGCGCTGATGCCCAGCACAATCTGGTTCTGCTCGGCCACCTCCAGGCCAGACGCTCGCGCGACCTGTAGCAGGATGGGCAGCGCCTGGCTGGCCATCGTTTGCAGATCAGCTGTGCCTATCACCCCCTTCGAACTACACACGGCAGCAACGATAGGCGTCGCGGCTGCCAGGTTAGCCTGTGCTTCCAGCGGCAGGCCGGCCAGCGCCTGCAAGGATACGAGCGCCACCTGGACTGGCGGGCATACGCGCGCGGCAACGTCCGCCGGTGTTTGTGCTACTTGGCCCTGGGGAACACCGCTGCAGGCTGCCAGCGCCAGCAGTGTCATTACGGAGATTACGGACAAAAGCTTTTTCATTGAATTTCCTTCGAGGTTGGAACTGCTCAGTTTGTTGAAACGATGGTCGGCGCCGCTGCCACTTTCGGCGGCGGTACCGGATTTGCATGGTTGGCCGCGTCCGTCGCATCCCTGGAAGCGCTGCCCATGGCATGGGAGGCGCCCAGCGCAGAGATGACGCCGGTCAGCACGACGAGGAAGCCCTCGACCGGTGCTTTCCCCGCCCAGGCAAATGCTGCGTACAGGCCCAGCAGGAAGGCGTAGGCAAGATATTTGAGATACATGCGTGCTCGCTATTTGATGTGGATGTGAAAACTGACGGGGACGTCGACGGCCATCGTGCAGCGGCGATGGCGCCAGCGGCGCAGCCAGCGGCAGATGGCGCTCACTACTGGATGTCGACGGTGATCGATACCGGGAGGTCGACAGCCATCGTTGTCGGGCCGGGAGGCGCGACGTCAGCGACTTCGAACGATGCGGAGACGATGGGCTCACCCAGCGGCTGGCCGTTAACGTCGACGGCCTGGGCAGTCGCCGAATACACGCCGGGCGCGACATCCGCGAACGTAGCGGCGTATGGAGCCGCTGCGATCGTTTGTGCCGAAGCAGCTGCGACGCCGCCCGCGCCCGCCAGGCCGATCAGGATGCCGGCAGCCGCTGGGCCAACTGGTACTTGTGTAGAGGTAGAAGCTACGGTAATGACAACTGTACGCATGGTATTTCCTTTGCTGTTGAAGGGCGTTTGCCCATAAAAAAACCGCCCATGAAGGCGGCTCGATTGATCAATTAATAAAATTTACGGCGCATCGAACGTGCTCAGGGCTCGCGACCTGATGATCGATAAGATCTTGTCGGCATACGTTGGGTCTGTGGCATAGCCCGCCGTAGCGATAGCGCGCGTGAACGATGCGGCATCGGTAAAAGCGAACGCAGGCCTGTAGCGGGGATTGCCTAGCAAAAATGCCGCATGGTCGTCAATGCACGATTGCCAGTCTGGATATTTGCGCCAGCGCGCAGGTACCATCACCCACTGCCCCTTCAGGAATTCGCGCGTATTCATGGTCAGAACGTCGCCCTTCCACGCCGGATCAGCTTTGACGCCAAACAGATTCCGGGCGTTCGCGGCAAGCTGCGACCCACCCCATCCAGATTCAAGCGCTCCCTCTGCGATGACGAAGCTCGCCGGGATTTTGGTCTTGGCCATGGAAACACGAGCTGCAGGCGCGATGGCCGCAACGAAATCAACTGGATTCATAACAGTTCATCCTCAGGCGCGCGCCCGGCAGGCCTGCCTTTGAAATCACGCCACATGTGATAGGCCTTGTGAATGACGGTCAGCACCACATAGATGGCGGTAAACCACTGAATGACATCTGGAACGGTGATCCCTGCGAAAAGAGCGCTGATAACGCCTACTGGTGGTGCGGCCTTGGCGGCTATAGTGGTCACGGTTTCCGGTGTGTTTTGCATGTATGGTCTCAGTCGAAATATCGAATGCCGATGTGGATATCAGGCGGGTGATTGAGGAGGATCGGTTTCAGCTGGAATGTCGGGTTCCTCTAGCAAGTGATAATCGCCAGGATTTGCAGCTACGTGAAAATTTTCCGCCACCCACCATTTGTATAGACCTTCATAGTATGGAGCGACGCTGCCACAGGAGATATTTCCATCCTTCGACACAAGGGTATAGGTCGTCATTATTGGAATCCATTCATGAGTATGCTGTTGCCTACCATCGATGCCTTCATTCCAGGCGGCGTATTACCTTGGAAATTCACTGCTACCGGCTGTAGAAGTGTCAAACGCAGATTACCTAGGCCCAGGTATTGGACAGGGACAGATGTGCTTATTGCGGCAGCAGCTTTTGCTACGCCGACGAAAGTCATTTTTTGAACGAGCGCATTAATATTTGTGAATCCGAGGCCCAAGCTACCGCCATAGATCACCGCAAATGTATTGGCACTTGGGGATAGTGGGTGGCTCAAAGGAATTACGCGCACTCCTATAGGTGATGTTGCAATACTCAGTGAGACAACACTACCTGCCAAGTTGTAGTTGCTATCCAATCTCGCAAAACCTGGGCTGGTGCCGCGAACATGTGCAATGCAAATTCCACCATCGCTTAAAACTGCGGCATTCAACGGGCCGGTTGCAGTGCTATCGAGCGTTTGGTTCGACCCAGCAACCAATACAGCAGCAGATGTATAACGCGCGACTTTTAGAGTCGTGCTCGCGCCGATCCATGCAACAAGACATCCATCAGAAGCCAAAGCGACGACACATACAGCCTCAAAAGTTGCCACAGCATCAAAGTCAATACGGCTGCCTTGCAACGCGCCCAATGCATTGTAGATATTGATGCTTGCCGAGATGCCGCCACCGTAAGCAATCGCTGCAAATCCGGTGGTGAGAGCTGTCACATGACAGCTGACACCGGTCGTTGCCGAGGACACACCAATTTGCGTGCGGGCGCCCTGCAGCACCCCTGCACTATTAAATCTTTGAAAGTAGGCGGTCCCCGTGGTGCCACTGGAGACATAAAGCGTATAAGCGACGACGAAACCACCGCCGCTCAACCCGACAATAGATACATTCTCGACTTGCTGCGAGAAATTGGCCGCAGTTGAAGTTTCAATCGTGGTCAACGCAACAGCCGCGACGCCGGCAGCGGAGAAGGTTGCATATCGCACTAAATATGTTGGAGTTACCGTCTGACTCACGAACGCAATAATGAAGCCACCGTTGCTGAGTTGGGCTAAGCAGACGCTATATGCCGCAACTTCAGTCGTTTCCACTGACTGCGGAGCCGCGACGACGGCACCGTTATTGTCATATATTGCGAATCGCGGGAACCCACTGACGTTTTGGTAAGCGATGACAAAGCCGCCGCCAGAAAGAGCCAATACATTGATTTGCGCCCGTGCACCCGTGCCATTATTTGCAGCATCAACGGTTGTTACTGCACCTTGTAAAACTCCTTGCGCATTGACGATAGCAAACTGCACATTGTAGGGAGAGCCGACTGCCTCCCAGGCAACAACGTAATTACCACTTGTAAGCTTCCCAGCGGAAAGCCCTTGCGATTGCGGTATTGCGGCCGAAAGCACCACGGGAGGGATCTGATTTCCGTTGAAAATGGCAGCAGCTTGACTTAAGGGGCGCAAAGTTGCGCCAGCAAGGGACGGGTCCGTAGCAAAATACGCCAGACTATCTGCGCCCAAAGTGAGCATGTCCCCCTGTTGCACCGCCTCTCCGGTTACCAAGCTAGTCGAGGCGGTAGGAATACCACTGAATGAAGAATTGTTCGTTAAGAAATCGCTTAAATTAGGCATTACACGAGCCTCCAATCAGTGCCGTTGTACCAGATGGTAAATTGTTGATCATTGACGTTGATGGTCAAATCGGAAGCGGTTCCCATTATCGTTTTCCCGTTACGCCCGAGGACAAAAGTATTGATGCCCCAAGTAGCCAAGGCGTCAATTAGCGTTATCGCCATACCTTTCGTAGGATTGAGTGGGAGAGTCACGGTGAACCCTCCGCCAGACGTATCCACCAGGTAGACGCCCGGCACTAGCGTTACAGAAGAATTGATATAAATCGGTCCGGTTATTCCTGTAAGCGCCGTTTTTACAAAAGCAGTGGTCGGGACCAGCTGGCTGTTGTCATTTGGCGCCGGAGTAGGTGCCGTTGGTGTGCCGGTGAATGCCGGGCTATTCAGAGGTGCGGCCGCCGGCAGCGTCAGCCCGAGGAACGGCGCGCCTGCAGCGGCGGCGATGTTGGCGGAAACGATGGTGACCTGGCCAGCCGCTACTGTCACCACATAGGCGGGGATGAACCCTGCATCGACGGCAGGCGGCACCTGAGTTCCTGTCGTAGCAGCAGTACCTGCTTTGACCTGAACGACACACTTGCCTGATCGCGAGGTCATGCTCGGCACACCTGAATTGCTCGGTCCAGAATATGGCACAGCTGGGTTGCTTGCGTTGTAGAACGGCAGCAGCGTCGAACCGGAATCCGTGTCCTGAAAGTCGATCTCAACCAGATACGCAATCGACTGGCCGGCAGTCGCTGGCGCAGGGCATGACAGTCCCACCGCATCCAACAGCACACCCTGTTTGAGTATCTGATGTGTGGTGTCAGCAGGTAGCGAGGAATAGGCAGTGGAATCGACAAAATCCAGCTGATAGACCTGGCCGGCGCCAATCGACACATTCATACCGCCGCCGGGCGTGCATGGCAGCCCAGTGAGGACTGGGCCTGTGCCCAGAACCGCCTCAGCCAGCTTGGCCAGCCCGATCATCGCATTCTTGTTAGTGCTGAGAATATCCGTTTCCAGCGGAATTTGACCGGGATAAACCTCTACTCGATCCATGGGGCTCCTAAAATGAAAAATCCCGCTCGCGGCGGGATTGGTGGTTGTGCATCGTTGCTTAGTTAGTAATTTGCGTCCAGATCGTCACATCGATGGGCCGGACCGCATCCAGCGCAGCGTAAATCTGGCTATCGGATACTCCGTACTGCAGCATCCCCGAAGTCGGACGGTACGCTCGCACGAAAAGCTGATACGGCGCGACCAGCATGCTCCCGTATCCGCCGGCAGCCCCATAACCATACAATTTCCCGTAAGCGCCAGCATCTACAATGCGGCGCACTTCAAACACAACGGGTGTTCGGCCGGTGACGTCTTGCATAACTTTGATGATTGCGGCCCGGGTGGCGCGTTCCCGAAAGATGCTGGACAGGATCAAGGCTTTATAGCTGGCATCTGACTGCGCACTGCGCCGCTGCAGCGCCTGGCCGAAGAAATCGCCGGCAATCATATCCAGCCAGCCGTCGGATGCGGTCTGCAGCCTGATCTGGAGCTTCACATACGAGAGCAGCGCGTAAAGGAAAGCCCACGTCGCAGACCACCCATAGAGAACAGCATCCAACACCGGCGTAACATCGGAAAACCACGGAGGCAAGGTGGCCTTAAGGCGGGCAAGAAAGTCATTTTGGTCACCTGTCGCCATTAAGACACCACCGCGCTAGTGCATTTGATCACCTGGAATCCAGTTGCAGCGTAGTCAGCTGCAGCGCCGTTCAGCAGCACGTTGGATACGTTTGCCACCCCGGGCGAAGCGTCAAACGCGATTTGCGTCAGCCTGGCCAGGATCGCAGGCTGCGCAATAGGTAGCGAGTTCATGTAGGCCTTTATGGCATTCGACACGGC